>JACPZR010000151.1 GCA_016195395.1 Spirochaetia bacterium | reverse complement strand
GCGTCCGCTTACAGCCGGCTAACAAGGCGTATAAGCCCATCTTCGTGGATAACGTTCTGATCATCGGCACATTGGTGGGGATTTACAGACAGTTCGTCTGATCGCTCCGGATCAGGCGCAGCTTTTTAGGAATTCTACCAGTCGCGCATTGAAGTCGCCTTCATTCTCCAGATTGCTCATGTGAGCGGCCCTTGCAATCAGATGCATCTTGGACCCGGGAACCAACCGTTGCATTTCCTGCATAACAGAGGGCGGCGTGGTCTTGTCCAATTCCCCGCATAAGAAGAGAACCGGTAAGGACAATTTGGAAAGCACGCCGGTGGTGTCCGACCGGGAAGCCAGAGCAAGTAGATTGCCCGCAATGCCCGCAGCGGTCTGACCGGCAATGACACGTCGGATTTGTTCCACGTAAGGAGCGCCACTGGCAATGTTTGCGGGGGCAAATACACCGGGAATGAACGCATCGGCAAACACGGCGGGTCCCTTTTCTTTCACCACCTTGATGTTTTCCGCGCGCTTGAGCCGCACCTCGTTTGGATCGCCCTCGCTCTTTGTATCACACAGCACGGCGCCTTTGAAACGGCCGGGCTCTCTCTCGAGGGCGCGCAGGAGGATATAGCCGCCCATGGACAATCCAACGCCGATGACATTCTTCAAATTAAGATGATCCAAGAGTCCAAACAAGTCGTCGACGTGGCTTTCCACAGTATATTGACCGTCGCCCGAACTTCTGCCAAGACCCCGCACGTCGTACACCAGAGTGGAAAGGCCCATCGCCTGCGCGGCCGACACCTGTCCGGCCCACATGGCGGAATTGAACGGGAATCCGTGAATGAAGACCACCGCCGACGCCCCGGACGACGATCCCGCCGCCATCTCAAAATACAGCCCTTCGTGCATGTTGCTCATGGCACGACAAGATGTCGGGGCCGTCTTTCCGCAACCAGTAAAGCGGCAAACGATTGCAGCCGGAAATGCCTGCGGCCTCTTGGTCCCAGAATGTGCCGGGAGGTTGTGTGATCAAAAACGCATACGCATCGCTCTTTAAGCCCCTCTTTTTCCGATTAGACCCTGAACACGCCCATGAACTCGTCGCGGGCCTGGGTCGAATCGCCGCGTCTCTGCCGGCGCTACCCCGGATTCTTGAAACAATCTTTCGATTCCAGGACAAGCGTCTGGAATCCACCGTGTGCGGGATCCGCTTTCCAAATCCCGTGGGCATGGCCGCCGGGTTTGACAAGACCGGCGCACTCTACCCGTTCCTCCGCCACATGGGCTTTGGCTTTGTTGAGTGCGGAACGTTTACGGCGCACGGCCAGCCGGGGAATCCCAAACCACGCCTCTTCCGGTTTCCGGAAGAAGCGGCCCTCGTCAATCGGATGGGCTTCAACAATCCGGGAGCGGAAGCGGCCGCCAAGGAATTTGCCGGGCAGAAGCGGACCATCCCCCGCGGCATTAACATAGGCAAAAGCAAGGTGACTGCGCTAGAGGATGCGGTTGGTGATTACATATTTTCGCTGGAGCATCTTCTCCCGCATGGAGACTACATTGCGCTTAACGTCAGCTCGCCCAATACTCCCGGTCTGCGCACGCTGCAGGGAAAAGAACCGCTGCGCGCTCTGATTGCGCCGGTGAAATCCCACCTGGCTGGGAGAAAACCCCTCTTTGTCAAGGTGGCCCCCGATCTCACTGACTCCGAGTTGGACGACGTGCTCGACGTTATCCAAGAACTCTCTGTTGATGGCATCATTGCCACCAATACCACCATCGACAAGTCCTCCGTGGCGCGTGCTGCGGGAATGGAGGGCGGCCTATCAGGGAGACCGCTCGGGGAGCGAAGCACCGAATTCGTCAAAAAAATCCGCGCGCGCCTTCCCAAGGTCGCTCTCATGGGTGTCGGCGGGATCTTTTCCGCGGATGATGCGATGCAGAAACTGGATGCCGGGGCCGATCTGGTGCAAATCTACACGTCGTACATATACGAAGGCCCGGAGCTTCCCGCGCGGATCAACTGCGGCATTGCAGCCATCATGAAGAAACGAGGGCTCACCTTGGAAGAAATGACCACAAACCAACGCGCAACGCGTTAGCGCATTCTAGGAAATGTGTTCTTCCAAGTGAACCTCTTCCACAGCGCTGAACGGCATTCCAAAGAAGAGTTTTTCCAATGTGTTCATTTGATCGGTGACATCGGTAAGGAGTATGCGCACGCTTCCGCCTGCCGCCCGGTCCCATGCAAGCCCCCGCTGTCCCAGATCACGGCGCACGGCGCGCGCCATTTCCACGGACGAATCAATCAGCTTTAGTCCCGGAAACTCGGTGTGGATAGCCTTCTTGAGAAGAGGGTAGTGCGTGCACCCCAACACCACCGTGTCCACATCTTCCCGCACCATCTCTGAAAGGTATTCCTGAATCACGAGGTTTGTGACTTTCTTGTCTGTCCACCCCTCTTCAACGATGGGAACAAAGAGCGGACAGGCCTTGCTGTAGACCAGCGCATCCGGCTTTCGATCCCGGATCGCTTTCTCGTACGCGCCTGATTTTACCGTTGCCCTTGTGCCGATCACTCCCACGCGAAGGTTGCCCGTTTGTTGAAGCATAGCCTCCACGCCCGGCTTGATCACTCCCAACAGAGGAATCGGGAGCGCTTGTGTCAGGACGTCTTCCGCATGCGCCGTCGCGGTGTTACAGGCGATGACAAGGTATTTGATGTTTTCTTTCAGGAGATGTGCGGCTACTTCCTGGCTGTAGCGCTGCACCGTGCGCTGCGATCGCGAGCCGTAAGGGACGCGAGCGGTATCGCCCAGGTAAATGAAATCTTCCCCAGGGAGTTCGCGGACTAATTCGGCAAGAACGGTCAGACCGCCCATCCCGGAATCAAAGACGCCTATGGGCCGGGAGTCAGACATGTCCCGGAATTACCATCAGCCGCCCAAGCCAAAGGCTTTGTGTACCGCATCGAGCGCGGCGCGACCCTGTTCTTCCTGGAGCACTACGGAAATCTTGATCTCCGATGTGCTGATCATCTGAATGTTGATGTTCTTATCCGCGAGAGCTTTGAACATGTTCGCTGCAATGCCGGAATGTGATTTCATGCCGATTCCCACCGCGGAGAGGATCGCTATCTTTTCGTTCACTTCAACCTGGCCGGAATTGGCCATGTCAGACACGAACGTGTCAACGACGCCGCGCGCTGTGGCAAGGGAGGCGTCCGGCACTGTGAAGGAAATGGTGTTGAGTCCATTGCGGCCTGTGCTCTGCACGATCATGTCCACGTTGACACTCGCTGAAGCAAGCTTGCCAAACAGTGTTGCCGCAAGCCCCGGACGGTCCGGAACATCCACTACGGAGATGCGCGACTCGTCCGTTTTCAGAGTCACACCTCGAACGTCCACCTTCTCCACGACGGCCTCCTCCGGGACAACTACCGTGCCCGGTGTATTATTGAAACTAGAACGTACTTGAATCTTGATCCCATAGCGCGACGCGACTTCCACGCTGCGCGAGTGGAGGACGCCTGCGCCAAGCCGGGCCAATTCCAGCATCTCCTCGTATGAGAGCATGGAAATCTTCCGGGCTTCCGGGACTTTGTTTGGGTCCGTGGTATAAACACCGTCCACGTCCGTATAGATCTCGCATTCGTCGGCCTTCAGCGCCGCCGCGAGGGCTACAGCCGTTGTGTCGCTTCCACCGCGTCCCAGCGTTGTGATTTCGTCATGACTGTCCACACCTTGGAAGCCCGCCACGATGCAGACTTTTCTCTCTCCAAGATTTTTGGTGAGCTTGGTGACATCAATGTCTTGGATGCGCGCTTCCGAGTGTTTGTCATCGGTCAGAATGCGGACCTGTCCTCCGGTAAATGAAATGGCCGGAATCCCAATGTGTTCCAAAGCCATGGCGAGGAGGGCAATCGATACCTGCTCCCCTGTGGAAAGCAGCATGTCCATTTCTCTGCGGCTGGGGGTGGGGTTGACCTCTTTGGCCAGTGTGATGAGTTCGTCTGTTGTATGCCCCATCGCGGATACCACGATCACGAGATTTGTGCCGCGGTCATAATACGACTTGATGCGATTGGCTACGTTGTGAATCCGCTGGGCATCCCCCACGGACGTTCCACCAAATTTTTGAACGATCAGAGACATTCCGGGCCAAGATTTCTGCGGACGGGTCGGGGTGCAATTCTTATATTGGCAGGCCAATGCGCTCTGACAGAACACGGTTCCTGATATTCTTTGCGGTGGTCACGACGGTCGTCGCCGGGGCGTATGCCTACGCCGGCGGGCAGATTCTTCACGTGATTCCAGCGGGTCCATTGCGCGCTGCGTTTGGGACTCTCTTCTTCCTTGCGTTTGCGGCGCTGCCTCTCACGTTCCTCGCGCGGCTCTTCTACGAAAACCTGCCCGGTTTTGAATTCTTCTCCTGGATCGCCTACATAGGTTTCGGGATGGTCTCTCTCTTTCTCACAT
>JACPZR010000150.1 GCA_016195395.1 Spirochaetia bacterium | reverse complement strand
CGGCGCTCCATGCATACGCCGACACTACAAGGCCAAACTGCGCGGTGGACACGTTCAGGTCACGCAATAGGAACGCGCCGAGCGGCGACAGGATCATAAAGTCGAGGATCACCGTAAACTGGATGAAAGCCAAAAGAGCGATGATGAAAATCTGGTATTTGGTGAACTGTTTCATAGGATTTCAGGGCCACGACCAAGATACTAATAATGCCCAAATCCTGCTTTCAGAAAACCGCTTTGCGTCGGAAATCGTTCATCCAGCTCACGTTCCAAGCCTTGAGCGTGTCAAAATATGCGCGCAGGCCCTTTTCCCTGATGAATTCCACGTCATGGCCGGACAGGTACAGGAGTTCCATGGGGAGACCTTGAATGCCCACTTCGTTGAGAAGCAGAGGGCCGGCGGGGTCGAGCAACGGCACCGGGAGGATCGCTTTGAACCAGCCGCGAGGATCTCCCAGTGACCGAGAATCCAGAAGTATCGGCTCAAACGGCTCCCAGCCGCCTCTGACTCCGGGCGCAAGCATTGGGTCGACGGGATGCAGAAGGGACATTTGGACAAAGAGCCAGCGGACCAAAGGAAAGGGATGCGGAAACGTTATCCAGCACTCGAGGCCTGTCAGGCCGCACGTCACATAGGTATAGAACGGGCGCCCGGGCCCCGGCCCGTGCTCAATCACCCGGAGCGGGGAGAGTTCCAGAAGATCAATGCCGGCGCGCGACAGGGTTTGGTAGGTCTCCGGGTCTTCATCCACAAGGTCCGCAAAAATCGATGTATCCCAGACGGACCCGTCTGACGACGACAGTGTTACAGCGCGGCTGACCGCGCGCTCCCATGCCTCCCAGCGGGGCTGATCGTCCACGGGCACGGGCCCACGGTATTCGGGAGCCAGAAGCGCCTTGCGCACCGTCTCCCCGCCAAAGGGAAACTCATCGGGGGAAAAGGGCATCGAGGCCAGGGGCGGACGCACATTGCGATGCGGGTCGGCCACGAATTCACGCACAAAGAAACGCTCACCGGCGGCCTGGCGGCCGAGGCCCACGCGTTGGGCACTGGAAGTCGCGGGACGCGCAGGTCCAGAAGCGCCTGAAACAACCGCCGCGTGAAGGCGCCGCTCACGAACGGGAAGAAAGGCAGGAACGGGCAGGAGCGACCGGGCCCGGAGAGCCGTATAGGCCGCAATCAAGACCAAAAAGGATCCAGAAATAAAATGGGATAACGTTCCGGATGGAATCGCAAAGAAATCGTACAAACCATGCCAGAGGACGGCAATCAGGAGGCCCGTCAGAGCGTTACGTAGGCGTAACACTCCGTCGGAAAGCATGGTGAGACCAAAGTTGAAGCCGATGACCGTGTGTACCGTCGCGGCAAAGAGCGAACGCGCAATAAAGAGCGACGCGACCCCCTGCCCGCCGGCGCGCATGTAGTCCACATTTTCGAGGAGCGCAAATCCCAGGCCCACAGAACCCGCAACAAACGGCGCCGATCCAAGAACCATCCAGCGCCGCAGCCCGTCGCTTTCGCGTTTCAGAGCCACAACACCAAGCAACGCCAAAGCCACAGCACATTTGGCCGCTTCTTCCGCGAGGCCCGCGTAGAGGAACGCCACCTCCGCGGCCCAGTTCACCGGGTCCCCGGTCATGCGCACAAACGGGTCGTCCTTGAAGAAGAATCTCTTAATGAGGATCGTGAGACCCACGGACAGAGCCCCGCCCAGAAGTCCCAAAATCACGGCAGGTCCGGGCGCTTTGTGTCGCATCAATCTGTGAAAGAAGTCCCCCACAGCGTTATACGAGTGCACGGCTGCGGACCGCAGGATCAGAAAGAGCGGAACCGCGGAAAGGATTCCTCCCAGCACAGCGAGCCACAATGGATTTGCAGTATCGCCCATTTAGAAATCGTCCCTGATCACGCGCCCGTCAAAGGCACGCGAAAGCCGCCGCTGTAGATCCGTGGGAAGCGAGTCGTCAGAAGGTTCCGTGTTCCAAAAGAGCTCTGTGACCATCACAGACCTGCCGCCGGGCGGAGGCAGAACGCGGCCCATCGCTTCAATCATGCGCACCGTAAGGCGGTCCGCCTCTGGATAACGTGAAGGTTCCCGGATGCGTATGTCAAACACCTCGCCGGAAGCCGAAATTTTGTACTCAAACACGGCCGAGTATGGACGGGGAATCTTGGCCCAATACTGGAGCCACTTCTCAGGTCCGCGGATGCGGGCGGAAATATAGTTGCTGTACGTCATGTCCTGCCGGGATCCCGGCCGGCCGAACTCGCTTCCCTTGCCCTTCCCCTCGCCGCTCCCCGAAAACTCCCTGCCCTCCCTCTTGACAGTCTGCGTCCCCCCCTTTGTGTCCTGGAAGGGTTTGTTGTTCCCGCTGACGACGCCGCCGTCGAGGCGCATCTTGGCCTCCGGGTCCTCGAAGTGGTCGGGAATTACGCGGATGGGTTCTGATGACCGCGTCCGCCCGCCGGAAGTCCGCGTCATGAAATTCACGGGGACAAGTATCAGCATGGTAACGACTACGATGTGCATGAGGATCGACTGTGGGACGACGGGCAGAAGGTGCCGCAATCTTCCCGCGCCGACCCGCGAAGGAGCCTGACTCTCGGCTTCCAACGCCACGACCGCTCCGCGCACAGACAGAAATACCAGACCCGCCATGCAAAGAATGATAACGCCAAGAGATACCCAACGCCCAAACACCTGCTTGAGATCCGCATCGCTGGTTGCGGCGCGCAGTCCGAGGTCGCTCAGAAAATACCAGGTAAAGTTCGCGTTCAGCCCCTGGTGCGACTCCGCCCAGCGGCCGTACAAAAGCCCCGTTGATATCACGCCAAATAAAAGGAGGACCAGAAAGAGCGATGCCATCGAGAGCCCGGAGACACGACGGCCCAGATAGTAGTGCCCCCAGCCTGGAAAGATCCACGCGCGGAGGCGAGCAGCGTGAAGACGGGCAGCGCCGGTTTTCCGGAGGTCCTTTTGCAGGCGGGCAAAAATCCGTGACAATCCGCGGATATGAAACCGTCGGCCCAGACCGGAGAGGATCGATCCCCACAAGGCTGCGAGGAGCGTTATGTGTCCGGGAATGAGCTGCGTAGGTTCCCTGAATCTGCCCCAGTCGATCAGAGAATCCGCGCCAAAACCGGACCACAGAATGCTGCTGTAAAAAACGAAAGGCACGCCAAGCGCGGCCATGAGCGCTGCCTGCATGATCGCAAACGGATGGTCCACGCGGCGGGCGTTCTTGAGCCAGCCCGTGGACATGGCAACCATGACGCCGGCGAGAAACGCTCCCGTGCCCATGATCAGGATGAAACCTGAGAGGGCCGTGTCTCCGGCAAACCGCAGGCCCAGCCATTCCCGCAGGGACATCATCCCGTTATCCGATTCCTTGATTAACGTATAGTTTGCAACATGGAAGAACGTCGAAAGAAGGAGCGAGAACAGGTGCAGAACCGCAGCGTAGAAGGCATGGGTCCGGAGAAAGCGCGACTTTGGAAAGACCGTCCAGACGGCGAGCGGCGCTACAACAGGGAGACCCAGGAAGTCGCTGAAATATGCAAGTCCTGCAATGCCCCGGTAGAGCGGAGATTCTATCGAATGAACCACCTCTCTTGTCTTTGCTTCCGAAAAACCTTGCACCAGGGACGCGCCTCCGCAACTTCGACTTAGATATGACTATGAAGGAAAAAGACGACCCCAAGGCCAATAAAAATCAGCAGGGGGGCGGACAAAAGCCGGAGCCGGGCAAAGGACCCGCGCCTGCCAAGAAGGGCGGCGACCACAAAGCACAAGACCCGCTCAAAGAGATTGTCGCTTTGGCCAAGCGCCGGGGCTTCGTGTATCCCGGCTCTGATATCTACGGCGGACTCTCCAACACATTCGATTACGGTCCGTACGGCACAGAGCTTCTGCGGAACCTCAAAGACGAGTGGTGGAAAACCTTTGTGCACCGCCGGGCGGATATCGTCGGTCTTGACAGTTCCATTATTCTTCATCCCGAGGTATGGGTAGCCAGCGGACACGTGGGCTCGTTCAATGATCCCTTGGTAGACTGCAAAAACTGCCGCGCACGGTACCGCGCTGACCACATCCTCGAGGAATACGCGGACAAAGCCGGCGTAGACGTGGGCAAAGTCAGCGATCTCGCAAGCGTCATCAAAGTCTTTCAAGAACACGGAGCGGGCATAGCCTGTCCGTCCTGCGGCAAGTCGGGAACCCTGACAGAGCCCCGGCAGTTCAACCTGATGTTCCAGACGAAAGTGGGGTCGGTCTCCGGATCAGACATGGATGTATATCTGCGGCCGGAAACAGCGCAGGGGATTTTCATCAACTTCAAGAATATTGCGGACACCTGCCGGGTCAAAGTTCCGTTCGGCGTGGCGCAGATTGGCAAGAGTTTTCGTAATGAAATCGTGGCGCGTCAGTTTGTATTCCGCACCCGTGAATTTGAGCAGTTGGAACTGGAATTCTTCTGCAAACCGGGCACGCAGAAGGAATGGTTTGAACACTGGGTGGAATTCTGCACAAACTGGCTGGCCGCCATTGGTCTCAAGCGCGATAACTTCCGCCTCCGACGTCATGACAAAGACGAACTCTCTTTCTATTCAGACGACACGGTGGATATCGAATACAAGTATCCCTTCGGCTGGGGCGAACTCTGGGGCATTGCCTCGCGCACCAACTACGACCTCACGCAGCACGCCAAGCATGCCAAAAAGAATCTGGATTGGACGGACCCGGAAAGCAACGAAAAGTACATACCCTACGTAGTGGAACCGGCTCTGGGCCTGAATCGACTCATGCTCGCTGTCCTGTGCGACGCCTACGACGTTGAGGACGAAGGGACGCCGGAGCAGCGCGTTGTACTGAGGCTTCACCCGCGGCTGGCCCCTGTGAAGGCGGGGATCTTTCCCCTGCAGAAGAAGGACGGCCTCCCGGAAATTGCGCGCCAGGTATACGATCTCCTGTCTCCCCTCTTTCCCGTGGATTACGACGCTTCCGGCAACATCGGCAAACGCTACTACCGCCAGGATGAGCTGGGCACACCGTTCTGTATTACCGTGGACTATGAATCGAAAGAGAACCAGACGGTGACGGTCCGCGAGAGGGATTCCAAGGCGCAGGAACGCGTCAAAATCGACGACCTGCTGGGACACATTGCCAAGAAGCTTTCTGGATAGTCATGTATTGATAGTCAAAAAGCGGTTGCGTCAATGCTTAAGATATAGGCCCAAGGCACTAGCTCGTCCTAGCTAGCCGTCTGACTTAAATCAACCAGGAAATTGCAAAAAAAGATCGGCAAATAGGGTTTGATCCTCGTCCATTGATGTGAGGATGAAATCATTGTGAGCGGGTGGCATGACGGCTTGGCGCGGCGGT
>JACPZR010000149.1 GCA_016195395.1 Spirochaetia bacterium | reverse complement strand
GTTTGGGGCGGAGCCCCGAAGAAGTTAATGTAGTGCGGCCAGGAACGCTTGTCCGCACATGCATCGCTCCCGGGTGGTCGCGACGCGGGCGCAAATTTCTCGCTGATCGCTCGAAGTTTGGGGTGTGCCGAAAGCCGCAGGCTTGAGGCCAGGGGGAAGGCGTTCCCCCATAAAAGGAAAGAATTCCGATGCCCAGAATAAAAACAGCTTGACTTGCGCCGTATAAATAAGTAATAACTTATATAAGTAACTGAATATGCAATCGCTCGATTCTACATTTGCCGCGCTCGCTGATCCCACCCGCCGCGCTATCCTTATGCGTCTTGCCAAGGGCGATGCCACCGTGATGGCCCTCGCAAAACCATTCAACATGAGCCAGCCGGCCATCTCGCAGCATCTGAAGGTCCTGGCTGCAGCGGGCCTTGTTTCTACCACCATCCGCGGTCAGGAGCGGCCGCGCAGACTGGAAACCGCGCCGCTCAAGAAAGCCATCGATTGGATTGAGAAATACCGGCAGATGTGGGAGAAGCGCTACCAAGCGCTCGACGGACTATTGGATGAATTGCAGACACTACAAACAAGAGGAGAAGAACAAAAATGAAAACGGGCACAGGGGAAGTGAAAATAGAACTGAAAGGAGAAACAGAAGTGGTGATGACGCGCACCTTTGCGGCGCCGCGTGAATTGGTGTATGACTGCCACACCAAGCCGGAACTGATGCGACGTTGGCTGATCGGTCCGGAAGGGATGGTACTCGAAACGCGTGAGCAGGATCTTCGAGTGGGTGGCAAATACTTGTATCTCTATACGGATTCAAAAGGAAACAAATCGGGCGTCTACGGGAAATTTCTCGAGGTGATGGCGCCGGAAAAACTGGCGAACACAGAGAACTATGTGATGGATTATTCTTCGTTTAATCCAAATGCGCCGGAGGATCCAAACGCCACCGTGGAGTCCCGTAACTTCGTCACGAAAGGCGCCGGAACGCTCATGACGCATGTGATCAAATATTCATCGCCCGAAGTGTGCAAGATGGTGATGGGAAGCGGCGCGGTCGACGGCATGGCGGCATGCTACCTGGAATTGGACAAGGTGCTGGCAGAGATTGGGTGAGGGAGCAGTGGACGGCGCTTTGGCGCACCGCCGGCGGCCGCAAAGCAGACTTCGCTGTAGCGTGGAGTCTGCTTCTTTTTTTGGACCGCGAGTTGACACACGTCATCCCTGATGGGACAACGGCGGAGGCGACCACTAAGCCAAGCAGACAACTGCTGGAAGATCACATTGAAACACATGAAATATCGTATCAAAATGTTCCTGGTAGGCACGTGGGCCATGATTGTCACACGCTGAAAATTGAAGGTAAAGAAAATCTGCCGAAAGAGCCTTCATTCCTCCTGATCAATCACCAATCCAACATGGACGCATTTATCCTTGGTTCCACATTTCCACGGCACAGCGTAGTCATCGCAAAGAAAGAGATGATGAAAGTTCCTTTGTTTGGCCTGATTCTGAAAGCGTCGCGCACCATCCTCGTGGACCGGGACGACGCGGCGAGCGCCAAGAAAGCTATCAAGGACTGCGTGCGTGCCGTTCAAGTGGATAAGAACAACATTTGGATATTTCAGGAGGGAACGCGCAGCCACGGCAAAGGCTTGGGCGAGTTCAAAAAGGGCGCCTTTGTAATGGCCATAGCGGCTCAGGCGCCCATCATCTGCATTGTCAATCAGCCGATGGAGCACGTGCTCGATACGGTTC
>JACPZR010000164.1 GCA_016195395.1 Spirochaetia bacterium | reverse complement strand
CCCTCGCTTCAATGCTGCCGGATCTGGACAATACGAATGACCAGTGGCAGGGCCCGGTGCGCGCGGGGTGGTTGGATCTTCCTCTCTTGCGTTATGCCGCCCTCCTGTGCGACGGAATGGACGGCGTGGCGGTTACATGTCTCGACCGTATACGAAGCCTTCCGGAAATCCGCATCTCTCAAGGATACAGCGCCCGGGCAGAATCTCTGTTCAACAGGGTGGATGAGAGCGGTCTCTTGTCCGCCATCGCGGAGGCGGCTGGCGCGCCTGTGGTTTTGACGTCGGACAGGGCGGACGCGTCCGGCCGCCGACTGTGTTAATTGTTCTTGCGCGTCATAAACGCCCGCGCATTGCTCGCTCCCAATGGGACTCCCTGCCAACCCGGTCAAGCGCACCTTCTACCGGTTCATTACCAGTTTTGTTGCCTCCATCAGCACAGTTCTTTTGAGCATTTACCAGGCCACGCTCGAATTTGAAGTGGAAGGAGAAGATCACATCCGGATCTTGAAAGCGCGCGGAAAGAATTACATCGCTTCCGTGTGGCATACCTTTGTGGACGCCGCCGTGTTCTGCCTGCATGACCGGAACCTGGTCATCTACTCCGATCATCCCCGCACCCCGGAATATGAGAAGAGCTGGACCCACTTTGTGAGGGAAATCGGTCTGAAAACCATCCGCGGCCTTGGCTTTGACGTTCTGGACGCGTCGCTCGGGAAACAGTCGGCGGGCGTTCTGAACTTCATCAAGAAGATCCAAAATGGGTCGCCCGCTTTGGTGGCGCCGGACGGCCCGCACGGCCCCATTTACGAAGCAAAGCCCGGCGTTATCTACATGGCAAAGAAGGCGGACAGCGTGGTGCTCCCCATTGGCGTGGGTTTCTCCCGTCGTATCGTTGGGCCCAACTGGGACGACTTCAATCTCCCGCTTCCGTTTTCCCGCGTTGCGATCGTCATTGGCGAGCCGATTGAGCCGGCCGCCGACATGACAGACGCGCAGATGACGGAGCACACAAAACAGATGGAGGCCGTGCTTGACAAACTCTGCTTCCGCGCAAACGAGATCCTGTTTGGACCGCCGGTCAGCGCGGCCGCGCCAGAAAAAGCGTTATCATGACCAGAGACCACAGGAGTGTGGAAACAAGCACAGGAACAGCCAGGAGGAGGATAACGCTTTTTCCAATGGCAAAGAGTGTGCCTAACAGGAAGGCGGATGCGCCCGTCAGACTAATCCAGAGATAGACATGGCCCTTCTTAACCGGCGATGCGGGCCGTCCTCTGTTGAAGAGTCCGCGTTTCCCGTGGCGCATCTCTCCCCGTCGTTCCGCGCTCTCAGCTTCTGTGTCTTCGGGAGCGGTGACGCCGCCGTCATCCGGCTGTAGAAAATCAAAGTTGATATTGCCTTTGCGGAAGGCGCGTGCTACGCTCGATTCAATCGAACTGCCGGAACTGAGGCCGTTTGTTTCATCGTCAGGCGCACTCATCGGATGTCGCCCTTGTTTTCAATGGCCCGGGCCAGGAGCTTCTGATACTTTTCTACTTCCCCCTGGAGAATTTCAAAGCGGCGGGAGAGATACCCTGTGTACAGACCCACCAGCCAGAAGCCTCCCACTTTGAGGATCTCTTTTTGAAAGTTGGCGGCGGACTCATTGGGATAATACTGCGCCATCAGGACCGCTACGTACATAACGTTAAACGCCAGCACACCTGTCAAGGCCAGCCGCATCCCGTAACGCAGTGAATTGGATACGATAACGATGAAGTACACAACAAAGAAGATCGATTCGCTCCCGCCTGTGGGGAGAACCACCAGCGTGACGACGGCGAGGTCCAGAAGCATGGTCGCGTACTTGACAGCAGGGTGGAACAGGCCGCTCGATTTGCCCCGGGTAAACGCGATGGTTACCAGGATGTTTGCGACGATGGTGCCGCCGGTGAGCGCCGCAATATATGGCCAGTTGAAGAAATCCGTGGTGTCGATCTGGGCGTTGCGGCCCGTGGCCAAAAGCCAGCTCATATACGGCGCTATGATGAGCACCAGGAGCCACCGTACGCCGGCCTTGTTTTTTTCGTTCTTTATTTCCCAGACGGCACGTTCTAGATTGGCCACGCGCTGTTTTTCATTCAATGGGGTGGACGTTGTCAACGAGGATTTTTTCACGAGAGAGAGGTTTGTAGATGGGTCGCAGAGTCTTTAGTGGTCGATTTGTGCTGCCGGCCGGCGCGCTCCTCTGCCTGTTTGCGTTATACGTCGCTTTGTATCCCGGGACGCTGTATGCGCAGGCAGCTGACCTGCACAAACAGGCGCAGAAGCTGGCTTCGCAGAAGAAGACGGCGGAAGCGGATGCCATGTACTTGAAGGCGCTGGACGCTGCGCCGGAAGATGGATCGATCAATGCGGATTATGGTCAGTTTCTTCTTTGGCAGAAGAAAGATCCGGCGTCGGCCCTTGTGCGTTTTGACCGGGCGTTGGCAGTCAAATATGAACGTACGTGGATTCACCGCCAGCGCGGTCAGGCTCTCGCATCGCTTCACCAGTATGAACAGGCAGAAGCGGCCTTAAAGGAGGCGCTGAAATCCGCGGAGAAGGAGATGGCAAAGTCCAAGGGCCAGGCCGCCGGTGAGAAGAATTTTGTTCAGGCATCCGGAATTCTCGCACAGCTGTACGTGGACCGGGACCGCTACCGGGACGCGGTCGAT
>JACPZR010000163.1 GCA_016195395.1 Spirochaetia bacterium | reverse complement strand
CAAGCCCAGGCCAAGCATGTGACCGTCACCCAAAAAGTGAAAACGACTCTCCATGCACGTCCCGCGGGCGATCACGCACAGGTGGGAGCCGCTTCACACGAGGCGCATTCCGGGAATGGATCGCATCCGGTGGCGGCCCAGAAAGCCAAACCCGCTCAGGTCATCTCTCTTGAAGACGATGATTTTGCCGGCCTGTAACAATTGAAACCGGAGATGCGCCATGACGGACAATAGAAACGGATCGCTGGATATTGAAGACGAGTTTGATGACGAAGAAGACACAATGGAGGGTATGTACCTCACCTTCCAGTTGGACAACCGACTTTGCGGACTTGAAGTAAAGGATGTGATCGAGATCGTGGGACTGCCCCCCATCACGTCCGTGCCGGATATGCCGGACTTTGTGCGCGGGATCATCAACCTCAGGGGCAAAGTAATCCCTGTGATGGAAATGCGGCGGCGCTTTGTGGCGCCGGACCGCGAACATGACGATCGCACCTGTGTAGTGATCGTCAGCCTGCACGACCGGCTGACCGGCCTGATCGTGGACCAGGTGCGGGAAGTGGTCAAAATCAAGGCCGAAAACCTGGAAGATTCTCCCCGCATCGGCGACGCGGAAGGAAGCAGATTCATCAAACAGGTGGGGAAGATTGCGGACAACGTTGTTCTTGTCTTGGAGCTGAACCAGCTCCTGAACGCGTCGGAGATAGAACGACTACCGGACATGCAGCTGGCGGGCCGCTGACCAACCCCCGGACAGTGTCACAGAGCGCCGGGATTCCATCCGTAAAGGTCGGCCCGGCGCTTCTGCTTCCTTTGAGGCCCACAAACAGCGGACGGGCTTGACGAATGCTCCAAAAACAGCCGATAATATGGAGCGACCTGGTACATCGGGTCGAAGCGCATTATGTCACCGGGGCCCCAAAAAAAAGAGACACGCACCCGTGATGTCAACCCCATCCGACTGAAGACGTTCCTTGATGCTTTGGGACAGGAAATGGGTTACGCGGAAACGTCACGCGCCATTGACGCTCTCCCCCCCGAAGGAAAGGACATCTGTAAGAGTCTCGAGCGGCCGGAATGGCTTCCGATTGCGGCTGAGCGGGCCATCCTTGAGGAACTGATCAGCAAGTTCAAGTTTCAGGGACGCATGCGCAACATCGGCAAAGAGTGCGTCCAATTCATTCTGGTCCATTTCATTACGGCGTTTCCAGGCTCGCATACCATTCGCAGCATCCTCTCTCACTTTCCGTCTCTGTCCGCGCTCTTCATGGCCTATCTGCGCCTGACGCTCGAAGAGGGAGAAGACAACCGGTCATTCAAGGTTCTGATTGAGTACAAGCCGGAGGTCCCCGAGTGGGAGGCAGACATTGAATACATTGCCGGGATGGTGGAGGGGTTTCTGAACTTCATCAAGATCCGCCGGGCGGACCTCAGAGCCGAGCGCATGCCCGGCATGCACGTCATCAGTGTAAAAATCGGCGAGACCGACCAGGGCGCCGGGGACATGTCGCCGCTCGACCGTGTCATCAACACGCAGGAAACCTTCGTGTGGCAGGTCATTCATCGTTCCGCAGAACTCCTCAAAGACAAGAAGGAACTGGCCACAGCGGTAGATTACCTCAACATGGCCAACAATGAATTGGAACGTGAGATTCGTTCCAACAAGGCCGAACTCAACATGGCGCGGAACATCCAGCGCGGGTTCATTCCCACTCTCCTCCCGGACTGGAACGGCATCCAGTTTGCTGTCAAGTTCCTGCCCATGAAAGAAGTCTCCGGGGACCACTATGATTACTTCATGCTGCCGGACGGAAAGCTCGCTGTGCTCGTGGGCGACGTTTCCGGCCACGGCGTCCCCGCGGCTCTGATTTCCGCGATCGTCAAGCTGTCTTTCAACAACCACAAGCAGAATGTCCCCGCGGACGTTTTTGGTAACGTTAACCTGGACCTGATCAACTACGTGAAGATGGAAGGCTACCTCACAGCTTTTTACATTGTCCTCAGCCCCGACTACGAAATCCTCTACAGCCTTGCGGGAATGCCCGCACCCCTGCTCTACCGCAAACACAGCGGTGTTGTAGAGAAACTGCAGGGCGCCGGGGTTCTCTTGGGAATGTTTCCTGACGCGGCCGAGCAGTTTATCAACCAGAAGACCACGCTTGAGCCGGGCGACATGCTCGTAATATTTACAGACGGTCTCACGGAAGCTGTCGACCCTGAAGGCGAATTTTTCGGCGAGGACCGCCTCAAGGCTGCGATCGCGGAAGTGGGACAGGCCGCCATGAACGTTGATCAGGCGGCGGACCACATCATGTCACGCTACCGTGAGTTCGTATTAGGCGAAGAACAGTCGGACGACATCACGGTCCTCGTCATAGGCATTTCGGAAAAGCGAGGACAGTTTCAGAAACTCCTGGGACGCGCAGGGGAAGCAAAGAAAGCGCGCGATTGGGCGGCAGCCTGCGGCATCCTTGAGGAAGCGATTGCCATGTTCCCGCGCCACCCCGACGCGCTCTACCTGCATGCAAAATATCTGGCGGCTGCGGGACGTTATGAAGAGTCGCTCGCCGCGGTGCGTCGCTTCTCCGCGCTCAAACCCAACAGCCCTGAAATCTCAACGATCACCGCCTATTGCATGATGCGGCAGGGACACTGGGACCGCGCGGAAAAGGAACTGAAGAAGTCGCTCTCACTGCGGAGCATGAATCCGTCGGCGCTCTATCACCTGGTGCGCGTCTACATGGAGCAAAAGCGCACCGTCGAAGCAGAGACTTTCCTTGAAGCCTTGAAATTCCTCCTCCCCAACCACCCGGCTCTGGCACGACTGGAAGCCGACCTCCGACAAAAACAAGCCCAAGGATAGCACCCGCCCACAATCGCACGGCAGTGCCGCGAGAGCGATGCAGTCGCGTAAAGGTGAGCCAGCCTCCAATACGCCTAAAATATACGCAGTACGATTATTATCTTTACATATTGCACATGATGCCATGTGTGTCATCTGACCCGATTCGCCGGTCTGGGGGCAAATCGCCTATGATTAAAGCCTTTTTAGCCTGGTACGGAATATGCTTACTAGTGCATGCGATCGATTCAGAGAACTCGAAAGAGGGACATGCGGTGATCCGTTGATGGTGCAGCCGCTGAGAATCGATCCGGATACATTCGGAGGTTACTATGAAACGAACACTAGCACTCGGCTGCGCCGCGCTTCTGTCTACGCTTCCGCTCTTTGCGGAACCTGAGAAGAAGCTGCCTGAAGCAGGCATCTCTGTGGACGCGGAAATCACCAACGGCTACATCTTCCGTGGAGCTGACATTTTCGCGAGCAAGTTCAGCCAACAAAACAAGCAATACGGCGCCAATCCCAACGTCTGGACGTTCCAACCGTCACTGACGTACACCTCGCCGATTGAAGGGTTGACCTTCAACCTGTGGGGATCCTTTGCCGGCCAGAACCGCGCTGATGTTGATACGGACAAGGCGTTCCAGAAGGGACCAGGCGGAAGCGACCTGATCTTCTCGCAGACCGCATCCACAGGCATCAACCCCACGCCGGCTTCTATCCAGAGCACCGTCTCGAGCAACCTGCCCACCACCGCAACACCGGTGACCAGCTACAACTCAACGACGATTCCGGGCTTCTACAAAGAACAGAACGGTCTGCGCCGCGCGGATGAACTGGACTTTACCTTGAGCTATGACAACAAGACGTCCGCCGGCCGCTTGATCTTCGGATACATTGCGTATACGTTGAGCAACCCGTCCAAGGGCGTGTATTCCACCGGTGGTATCATCACCAATGAAAACTACTACGGGAATGAAGCGTTCATCGGGTATGGCATCAAAGGCTTTGAAGACCTGACGCTGACTCTTTACGGCGATACACGTACGGGCAACCAGTACTGGAAACTTGCCTACGGGTCCGAGAAGGAACTGGGTAAAACCCTGTCATTGCTCTACAGCATCAGCGCAGGATACGGGATCAAGCAGATCTACACCGCTTCTCCCACCATCGCCCTGTCCCAGAGCCAGAGCTACAATGCAGTGGAAGGCTGGCAGGACATTACGGGTATGCTGAACGTTAAGTATAAGCTGAACGACAAGCAGGCCCTGAAGTTCGGCGTAAACGTGTCTTATCGTCCGGACCTCCGCTTCATTGATTCTGATACAGCCCCCGGCACACTGCCGGTCTGGATCAACGGGGCCTCCCCGATCAGTGACGGCAAAGTTGCGGATCCTTCCCAGGTGAACGGGACCGTAAACGCGCTGGTCAACGCACGTGTAACGGCCTTCTTGAGCCAGAACGGAGCGTTCAACTTCACCTACACCCCGCGCCAAAAGCTGCCGCGGACACTCTACTTCGTGAACCTCGGTTACACGATGTACTTGTAACAGGTAAAGATCGCAGGCTAAACCGGCCGCGGGAGTCTCCAGCTCCCGCGGTTTTTTTTTAGTTTTTCATTCTGAGAGCCGTCCTGTCGGCGGCAGGCCAAGTTTTCTAGTTTTCACGCAGGGGACAGGCAAATTAGTGGGTTCATGGCCTTGCAGAGGCAGATTCAACGCGATTTAGAGCACATCTCCGCCCAAGAGAAGATCAATCACTTGATCAAGAACCACCTGATTGGGAAGGTTTTGTACGTAGCGGACGGAGATCCGCCTAACGAAGTAAAGCTCCTGACCCTCAACGAAAACAATATGCTGACCGTTGACACGGGCAGTCTGCGCCTGGAAGAGACGCAGGACATCACGCTCTTCCGAATCCTGGGTCGCTACGTCCACTTGGACTGCACCGTCATCCGTCACATAACGCCCGGCAATCAATACAACCTGCATGTAACCAACGCGGCGATAGCAAAACGAGAGCGGTCATTTTCCCGGATCGGTGTGCCGGAAGGTGAGCTGGTAATGACTAACGTCCGCGCCAGCAAGCATATGATCGATGCCACGCTCTACAATATCCCTACCACAGTGAAAGTCAACTTCGCCAGCTACGAGCAGCGCATCAAATCGTCGGCGGACTACGTGAAAGTTGACGTCTTTGGGCCGCGGGGAACATTATTTGACGAAATCCGGAAATCCAGCAAGACGCTGCTTCTTTCAGATACGCAGAACTTGGAAGCCTACAAAGCGCGGACCCCCTTCTATTTTGAATATGGGGCCTATCTGGACGACAAACTTCAGAAAACAATGCAGGAGTACCGCCGGGCTAAGATTGTTTCTGAAATCATTGTGCCCATCCATTACATCACACACGACCAGTCGAGCATCCCGTTGGGATACATTCACATGCAGAGTAAGAGCAAGAACTTTGACGAAGACAAAGTCCTTGAGCTCCAGCAGATGGCCTTTGAAATGGTGGATCGCATCCGGGATTCCAACACGGTCTTGATCCAGGAAAAACAGAAGATCCTGAACTTTTCACGCGGCGGAGTCAAGGCCTTGATTACGCACCCGGACCTGCGCGAGTATCTGGGCAAGCAGAGCGGATTCACGTTCGATCTCTTATGGCGCATGCAGGCGCCCATCACTCTCTACGGCCTGATACGATCCGCTGTGACGAACGCAAACGGCCACCTGATGCTCGGCGTGCAGATTTCAGGCAACTCGTCGCGCGAAGGGGAAATGAAGCGCTTTCTGGATAACGTCATCGCCTATGAGAAGCGGGTGGAAGATCTCCAAAAGAAAGCCAAACCTCCGGGCAAGTGACTCCGGTCCGGTTCACCGCAAGGCCGGAGAGCTCAAACTCGCTGCTATTCTGAAGACTGCCCGGGCTCTAAGAAGTCGCTCTTTTTGAATACGGAGTGAAGTGCAATTCCTTCTTTCTGGAGCGCTTCGCGGCCGCCTTCCTCGCGGTCAAGAATGGCCACCGCATGCTCCACAATCAATCCGGCTTCACGCAGGGCCGACACAGCTTTCAGGGTAGAGCCCGCCGTTGTCACAACGTCATCGAGGACCACAACCCGCTTCACACCCGTCGTCTCACCCTCGATGCGCCGGCCGGTGCCGTGATCTTTGGCCTCTTTTCTGACGATCAGTGGATACACAACGCGGTGTTTGTCGAGAAATGCCAGACACAAACCGTAAGCGATGGGGTCCGCGCCGAGCGTCAGTCCCCCCACAGCTTCAAAGTCCGCAATCCCGGATGAAGGAAGGAGTTCGTCGCGGAGAACGTGGGAAAGAAGCTGCAATCGCTCCGGATGCAGTGTGATGACTTTGCAGTTAAAATAGTGATGCGATGTACGGCCCGATGCCAGAAGAAATGGCTTTTCATCGTAACGGTACGCAAGAGACCTAACCAAACCGTAGAGTTCCTGAGCCAAAACACCGCGCATGTATTACGCGGCGGTGTCATGCCCAAGGGACGCAAGCGAAATCAACGCATGATACAACGAATTTTCAAAAGCAATGTTTCCACGATTCTCCTGCTGGGTCTGGTGCAGGGACTCTTGTCGGCCCTTTCACTGGAACCTCACAATTATCCCCTGGTACGATGGCTTTGCCCCTGGCCCCTGTTCTACTTTGCCCTGCGCTTCAGAAATTCCGTGAAGCTCCTGCTCGTGTCAGGGGCTGTTTCCGCATTCTTCCTCTGCTGCTTTGCCTTCTATTGGCTTATCTACACCTTCGTGGTTTTCGGCGGCATGCCCTTGATTCTTGCGGTCGCTGCCTTTGTTCCCTACACCATCGTACTCAACTTGAAAATGCCGGCGTTTGTGCTTCTCATGGGACTCGCAGGCCGCCGACGCTTCAGACACTACATGCCGGCCCGATGGGTCACAGCGGCCTTTCTGGCTCTCATCACAGACTATATGAGTCCGCAGATTTTTCCGTGGTATTGGGGCAATCTCCTGGCTGGCAATAACCCCATGGCGCAGCTGGCCGAGTTCACGGGCATTTACGGCCTGAGTTTTATACTCTTTGCCGGGAGTTTTGTCGCCTACGATTTTGCCCGCGGCTCGTTTCTCCTTCTGCGCATTCGTCGCTCAAAGAAATCTCCTCATGAAGCGCATCCCTTCAAGCGCATCCTCCGCCCCCGGCGACTGGCTCCCTTTGCAGGAATTCCGCTGCTTGTGATTTCTCTGTACGTGCTGGGCATGGTGCGGATCTCGCAGATGGACAAGATCCAGGAAGCGCTGCCCAAAGTGCGTGTCGCATCGCTTCAACCCAATGCCATCCTTGAACTGGGGGGCGACATGCAGGAAGTGGTGCGGTCGATTGGGCGCACGATGGCAGTGACCATCCCTCGTCTTGCCGGGCTTGCCGCAGAAGCTGCCGGCGGCCGCGCCGACTTGATTGTCCTGCCGGAATCCGCTGTCCCGTTCTACAGCGCAGATCCCAACGAGATCAACACGCGGAGCGGCTACTACCAGGCGGAATTCGAAATCATGGTGCAGCTTCTCGCGTATAACTGGAACACAGAGGTCTTCTTTAACGAGATAACGCAGCAGAAACGCACCAGTCCTTATACCGGCCAGACTTCGATAGAATCGTTCAATGCCGGCACGCTCTACGGCCGGGACGGCAGACGGAAGGATTCGTATTTTAAGAGAGTGCTTCTGGCCTGGGGAGAGTACATCCCCGGACGCGACTTTCTGGAGCGGACAGGCCTCATCTACATTGTTCCGGCCGCGGTCCGATCCAGCCGGTTCTACCCCGGTTCCAATTCCAACCTGATCAGCGTGGGCCTCGCGAACGGAAAGACTCCCTACACACTCCCCAAGAATCCCAAAGAGCAGAGTTCGATGCTTGGGAAAAACCCGCGCGAATTCGAAAAAGAGTTCCCCAAAGAGCGTCAGTACAAACCGGATGCGCGCTTTCTCCCGCTGATCTGCTACGAAATCCTGATCCCGGAGCATATCCGGTCCTTCTTCAGCGACAACAAAGAAAGCCCTGACTTCATAGTGAACATCACGCAGGACGGCTGGTACGGCGATACCGTGGAAACATACCAGCACTATGAGCTGGGGCGCATCCGCGCCATCGAAACGCGGCGGGCCATTGTCAGATCCACAAACAGCGGATCCAGCGGGTTCGTGGATCTCTCAGGACGTTATGTAACACCCTTGAAAGGGTCTGCGCGCACGCGGTGGGGTACGGAAGATTTTCAGGTATGGGATGTGCCCCTGCACAACGGATTTACCACCCTTTACACTCGTTTTGGGAACGCCTGGATATGGATTTCGTGCGCGGCCTTCCTGGCCGGAATTGGAGTGCGATGGTGGACACGAAGAAAACGATAGCGTTACCGGGCGCCCGTTTCGGCACAGCGCTTCTTTTCCTGGCCGCCTGGGGCCTCTTTGCGTGGATAACGTTCATCAAAGACTACACTCCGGACCAGATTCATTATTGCGCGGACCAGTCGGAACTCTTTGAAACTTCGGGGCGCATTCTGTCAGGGGTCCTCATTGACTACGGTCCCCCCAGCCGCGCGGGCACGGAGAACCTGGGTCCTCTCTTCTACTACTTTCTCGCGGCGCTAGAGAAAGCCACGGGAGGGGATTTATTCATCCTGCATCTTGTTCTATGCCTGCTCCAGAGTTCCGCATTCCTTTTCTTTGCCCTTATCATCCACCAACGGACAGGGTCCAGGGTTCTGGCGCTGGCGGGAGCGGTCGCGGCCTATTCATACGTAACGTACTTTCTCCTCCGCCTGGCCTGGGGTCCGGCCATCAACGTATTTCTCTTTGTATTCTCCCTCTTTCTTGCGCATCAAATTCTTGTGAATAACAGAACCCGGAGGATTTCACTTCTCTTTGTTCTCCTCGCGTTTCAAATCCAGACACATCCGAGCATGGTCCTTCCTTGTCTGGGAATTGGTCTTGTCACATGGTACCGGCTGCGCTCCAGCACAGGCGCCTCATCACGCGACTGGCAGACGGTGAGCTTTCATTCAAGGCTGGCCCTTGTATCGTTTGGCGCGCCCTTCTTGTTCACACTCCATCGAACCGCGACGGTGAAAGGCGCAAATCTCCAGAAACTGATCGCCCTTCACGCGTCTCCCAATGGACAGACGGGCGTCGAGGCTGCGGCAACGTTCCTTTGGGACTTCCTGGTCCAGCCTGCGCACAACCATCATGCCGCGGTTTACGGGATATTCGTTATTGGAGTGTGCGTGGTTGGCGGCGCAGCACATTTAATGAATTCGCGCGCCTCAAGCCGCAGAGAAGCGGGCGGTATCATTTCCATCCCGTTTCTAATGTCTTTGGTGAGTCTGCTTTTCATCCACGAGAAAATCCAAGACTACTACCTTGCGTACGCCACGTTCTACCCCTTTCTTTTTTTTACAGACGGCGTCTCGGTTATCGCGGGAGCGGCTCGTTACCTCCGGGTGCCGGTGCTTCTAGGCGCCACGGCCGGTCTGTTGTATTTCTCGCACCCGGGCCTCTTATCCAACTACAGGACATACACTTCAAGCGACTGGAATAAGTGTCCCTACGGGGAAATGACAGAGCTGACAAAGAAACTAAAAGAATCATCCCGCGGGGCGCCGGTTAACGTCCGCACCACGGGGGAAGCCGCTCCAGCCTCTACAACTTCTTTTATCAGATTGTTCGCCGCAGCAGGGATCCAGTACGCAAAAACCGGACCGGAGTACATCATCACAACATCGCCCGGCGACCCTGTTCCCCCTGCTAAAGGCGGGAGCACAATGCTCTTTCAGGGCCGACAATTCACGCTGTCTGTGAATCCTTAAAAAAATACACGCGGCCAACGTTAAGAAGGCCGCGTTCCCGCATTGACTGAAGCGGTGCCTCAAGGATTCATAGTGTAAGCGCCCGAGTGCGTATACACGTGCTTCCGGCAGAATCCCTCATAACGTGCGGTATCCGTCACCGGCTTTCAGCATGAAATCCAAATCCTGCTTCTGCTCACCTTCCGGCGGACACTTAGTCAGGAATTCCTTGAATGCGGCAATCTGCTCACGGAAGATGTTCACGTTGGGCAGCTTGAAACGGTCGTAAACGATGTTGTAGTCGTGGAACTGGATGCTTCCCTGCCCCTTGCTCGTAGAGCCTTGGCGGAACATGAACCCGTCATTTCCCAGCGAATTGTTTCGTGGAAGTTCGGGATACACAGCCGGATTAAACAGGAAATTCTCAATGAATTTGATGATCAGCACCATGTTCACCTGCGCCGTCCCTTCCAGTTTAGGAAGGCCGCGGATGTCACGGGCAGCCATTTCGAAATAGAGATCCTTCTCAAAGCCGCGCGCTGCGATCACATCCCACAGCAGGTTGATCACTTCCTCTCCCTGCATCGTCACTTTCATCTTCACCATGGGGCTGAAGAGGAGATAACGTTTGTCCGTTTCGGAGGCGGAGCGCATGTAATCGGCGGCGCGGCGGGCAAACAGCCGCATGGCCACGAGCCGCGCGTACGCATCTACAAAGAGCTGCTTGATGTGCGCGAATTCCGTCACGGGACTGCCGAAAAGAATCCGATTGGAAGCGTGGGTAATGGCTTCGTAGAACGCGTGCGTGCAGATGCCGATAGAAGCCCAGCCCAGGTTGTATTTGCAGAGAGCTACTGTGGCAAGCGACATGTCCCAGGCAGCGCGCCCTGTAGCGAGAATCTCATCATCAGTAATCGGATAGTCCGCCAATTCATACTCAGAGACGTAGCTCTGCGAATTGACCACGTTCTTGATCAGCTTGTACTTTTCATGGCTGGATTCAGCCACAAAGAATACAAAGTTTCTGTTTCCCATTTTGGCGAACGTTGAAACGTAGGCGGCCTTGTTTCCGTTGCCGATATAATACTTCCGTCCGCGCGCCAGATATTTGCCTTCCGACTGCGGAACCAGCTGCATCTCACTTGAGATGAGGTCCGCGCCGTGCGCCCGTTCAGACAGGCCGAACGCGAAAATGTGTCCGTCTTGCAGGAGCTGTGCTGTGCGTTTCTTCACCTTCTCGTTGTCACTCATCCAGATGGGGCCCAGACCCAGCATGGATACCTGCCATGTATACCAGTAGCAGAGGCCGTAGAATGCCACGACTTCATTGAAATCGCAGTTTCGGAAAGTATCCCACCGCGAATCAGGGGCGCCGTATCCGGCCGGCGTCATGAGCGTTGCAAAAATCTTTTCCTTCTTTACAAATTGGAGGAAATCATCGTACCAGACGCGCTCGATGTCGTCGTGTTTGAGGCGGGCCAAGCCCTTGTTTTCGAAGAACTCAATGGTCTTCTTCATGATCGACCTGGATTTTTCATCCAAGTGTAGGAATTGTTCTGTTTTTGGATTGAGAAGCATTCGCCGGTCCTTTTGGGGTCTGAAGCGAAATCGCCCCAACCGTTCGGCGCGTCAGCAAAAAAAAATCGGTGATCAG
>JACPZR010000162.1 GCA_016195395.1 Spirochaetia bacterium | reverse complement strand
TGACCTGGGCTTCCCGCATCATCGCCGGGGACGGCTCGGCTGCGGTAACGCTGGCCTTCGCAGAATAGAGGGGAAAGTTCACACCTGTGCCGCTGCCCACCTCGAGAATCACGCCGGATAGATCTTTTAAGAGACGCTTGCGCCTGCGCTGCAGAACAACCTTCTCCGTGCGATCCATGAAGCGGTCATAATAACGGGCAAAGAGGCGCCCGTAGATGCTTTCCTTGCTGACGTTACACATGATCCCGCTTCAAGACCGCTTCTTCAGGTCTTCATACATCATGTGAAATTTGTCGTTGGGCACGCGGCCTGCTTCATCGCGCGAAAGCTCGGGTCGGATCCGGTTCAGGAAAAACATTGAAAGTTCCCCCTTGTTTTTGGCATGCAGCTTCCCGCGGGCCTCAAATTCAAAGAAATCCTTGGTCAGTTCATGCGTGGACTCTGACACATTGATACGACCGGGCTCTCCCGCGGACTCCATTCGGGACGCCGTGTTCACAGTGTCCCCCCAAACGTCGTAGGCAAACTTCCTATCGCCGATAACGCCGGCCACCACGGGTCCTGTGTTGATGCCCAGGCGAAGTTCCCAGTATGGCAGGCCCAGACTCACCTTGATGTCCTTCATCTGGATCATCCGGTCCTGGAGTTCAATCGCCGCAAGGCAGCAGTCCACCGCATTCGTGGCATTCGGCACCGGAATGCCGCCCGCGCACATGTACGAGTCCCCGATCGTCTTCAGCTTCTCGAGGTTGTAGCGGTCTGTAATGGCGTCAAAGGCTGAGAAGCAGCCGTCCAGCTCGCGCACCAGATCAGAGGGCGACATGGTTTCCGCGATTCTCGTAAAACCCTTGAAGTCCGTGAACATGATCGTGGCCGAGTCGTACGAAACAGGGACAACGCTCCCTTTCCCTTTCAGTTCTTCTGCGATCTCATCGGGGAGAATATTGCGCAGAAGCTTGTCGGACTTGCGCATCTCTTCTTCCGCGAGATCCCGCGCCACCTTCAACTCCGCCGTGCGCTCCTCCACCATTTCTTCCAAGTGTTCCGCGTACTCTTTCAACTTCTGTTGGGCGTCCTTGATGGACTGAATCATGGAGTTGAAGTTCCGCGCCAATATGCCGATGGGGTTGTTTTCCTCGCGCTCTTCCCGCGGATGAAAGAAGAAGAAATTCCCGCCGGCGATCACCTGTGTGATGCTCGAAAGCTTGCGGACCTGAGCAAAGAGGTTGTCCAGCTGTTCCGATTTTGCGGCAAGATCAGCCCGGAGTGTTTCCGATGCGGCTTCCGCCGCGCTCGCCGCGCCCTCCGCTGATGCGATCACCAGCTCGGCGTTAACCGGGGGGCGCTGGACAGGTCCGGTGATTTTGTTCTGCTGGATCATAGGTACTCAGTGGTCGAGGGGCTTCACAGGGGAATTCGCCAGGTACAATCCCACCGGGTCGCCGGAAAGACGCGAAACGACGCGGCGGCACGTCGCCTGCTGTCCATCGGTCAGCACCAGATTCACTTCGTGGTTCTTTCCAATGATGGAAATCGGAATTGAAAACGTAAATTTGAACGATGCCTTCTTCTGCGCGTAGCCCACGAGCATGTTCAGAAGCTCGCCGATGGTGTCCGTAACGCGCCCCTCATCAGCGGCGGCTGCTTTACCGCCGATGGTTTCCGTCAGAAAACGGGCTGCGTGATCGGGAACTGTAAGGATAACGCTGACGTTCTGTTCGCTCCGGAGACTGATGAAAGCCGAAACGTCCGCACGGATCAGGCGCTCCTTGTAGTCTTCTTCAGGGCCGTTGATCAGTTCCACATCCGCCATCTCGCGGAACGTGTGGTTCATTGCCTGAATAAATGGTGAAAGATCGAATCTCATTTCACGAACTCCTTGACCTGCTCCCACAATTGGTTGCCGCGAATCGGTTTCTCAATGTACGAATTCACACCGGCCTTGCCGGCTTCCAAGATCTTCTCTTCGTCCGTTACAGACGTAATCATCACGATGGGGGTGGTCAACCCGTCGCCTCTGACTTTCGTTACGAATGCCAGCCCGTCAAGGACCGGCATGTTCCAGTCAAGAAAGACAAGGTCAATGGCGTCCGACTTCATGCGGTCGAGCGCTTCCTGGCCGTTGGCCGCGTCAAATATATCCAGCTGGATATTCTTGACGTTGTCTTCGATGGCCTGCCGCACAATGCCCCGCATCATCTGCGAGTCGTCCACTATCAGGATTTTCATACTCCCCCCTCATTAAAACCGTCCGGTATCCTAAGCGTAAAGCGCGTAAATTCGCCGGGGCGTGTGCGCACGTAAATTCTACCCTTGAGATCCTTCAATTCACCGACAATAACATCCATGCCCACGCCGCGGCCGGACAGCTCCGTAATCCGGGGCGCCGTGGAGAAACCTGACTCAAAAATGAGCCGATAGAGGTCATGAGTACTCATCGACGCGGCTTCGTCTTCCGTGATCACCTTTTTCTCCAAGGCTTTGGCCTTGATGGTGTCAGCGCTCAGGCCATGTCCGTCGTCTTCACAGACCACTACCAGTGTGCCGCCTTCCTCGCCTACCGTGAGTCGTATGGTCCCCGCTTCCGGTTTTCCCACCTTGGTCCGCGCTGCGCTTCCTTCCAGGCCGTGGTCAATGGCGTTTCGAAGCAGCTGGATCACGGGTCCCCGGATTCGCTTCACGATGGCGGGGGACAATTTCCTGGGTGTCTCTTTCGTATAGATCAACTGTACGTTCTTCTCCGCGTACGTTGATTCTTTCTTGACCACGCTCTGCACGCTCTCCTGAAACTCCGCTTCCGGGTCCTTGTGGCCCACGGTCAGAGCGTCTTTCATATTCAGGATCTTGGAAAAGAGCGAGTTGCCGTCCTGGATCTCGTCCTGGAGGGCGTGCATTCCGCGGACCACCTGTTCTTTGATCTCAGGCGTAAATGTCTCGGGATGCTCGCGGACTTTGGCCAGAATATCTTCCAGCTTGTGGGCGCTGTCCGATACGGTATCGAGGTTCATGGCTCGCGCATTGCCCTTGAGCGTGTGGCAGGATCGGAAGCACTCTTGAATGATGTGCTTGTTCTCTTCCGGATCCGTGCCAAGGC
>JACPZR010000161.1 GCA_016195395.1 Spirochaetia bacterium | reverse complement strand
GGCCCTTCATGAGGCGGGGCGTTCACTGACCGTGTACGTGGTGGACCGACCGAACCCGGCCGGACGCTCCGTGGAGGGAACGCGTCTGCCCGCCGCCTACGAGTCGTTCGTGGGAATGCCGGGAATACTTCACAGGCACGGCCTGACACTGGGCGAACTGCTGACCTACGTTCATTCATCCGCGTCCATGCGTTATCCGCTCATCGTTCAGAAATTTGCGCATGACGGAAGCGACGGGCATGGCTCCGCGGTATACGCGCAACATAAGGCGGACGGCGAGGCACCGTCGGCTCCGCGCCCCACATGGATCATTGCCCCATCGCCCAACATGCCGTCGCCGGTCACGCCCCTGGTCTATTCAGGCCAGTGTCTTCTTGAAGGCACCAACATGAGTGAGGGCCGCGGTACCACACGCCCGTTTGAGATCTTCGGCGCCCCGTATTTGGACTGGAGCGGAGTCCCGTCGGCACCGGGCGCGGTTCTCCGACCGCTTATGTTCATTCCCACGTTTCACAAACATAAAGATGAGGTCTGCCGCGGTTTTCAGATTCATGTGACCGGCCCGTACCATTCTCTTCTGCATACCCTGCGAATTTTGCGCTGGGCGCGCGAAACATTTGAAACGTTTTCCTGGAGAGAGGGTGTCTACGAATTCCGTTCCGACAGACCGGCGATTGAACTCTTGTGCGGCGACCCCATCCTTACAGACTACGTCTCTTTTTCGGAGTTCTTCAGGTCAGGGCTGATCACCGGCTTTTCGCGGAGGGCATCGTGCGCGCGGAGCTGTCGGTGCATATTGTGGAATTCCTTAAGCTCCCGGTCAACGTCCAATATCTCCGATTCAAACGTGTTGTAGACATCCTTGTCCACCGCTTCCGAGGCTTGATCTTTCTCCTCCTCCGTTTCGCGGACAAGGCGCACTTCAAATTCAAAAGGCGGGAAGTTCACAGCCTGGGCGGATCGGTCTGTATACTCAAGAACATAGCGGCCGCGGTCAAGTTCCGGAAAAAGAACATAGCCTTTGATCTCGCGTCCGGGAAGAAGCACAGTCCGCGCGCTGTGCCCGCTTTCCACACGACGCACGGTCTCTCGTCGACGCTCTTCTTTCTCTGCAGGGGACGCTGTATCTGGCTCCAGCAGCTTCTTCTGCCATTCCGGGATCCTGTGAAGAAACTGAAAACTGTCCTTCTGCTCAAAGGCCCAGTAGAATGGAAGAGCTGAAGAGCCGTGCCCGTAGTATGTCCGGAGATACGACTCCATCCGCACCGGAGAGATGACGGCTTTGGTGTCTTTGTTTCTGAGTTGAAATGCGTACAGATCCCAGTGGTAGGTCTTGTCGCCATAATTGTAGCAATGAATCCGGACAGGCTGGATTTCCGGGGCACGGTAGAGGACGCCGCGGTCACCCGCGATTCTCTCCGCGACGTCTCGGACGGCTTCTCGCTTGATAAAGATAACGTCCAGTTTCAGGCCCCCGCCGGATTCGGAGAAACGGAGCATGCGTTTGTGGTCGAACTCCGTCACTGTCCGCTTCCGCTCGACAGCGGCGCTCCCGGCACCTTCTTCCTTGAGCGACCGGACCTGATACGTAAGCAGGGGCGTCCCGGAGCACGCCGCACTGGCAAGCCCCATTGCCGCCACTGCCACCCATCCGCGCACACTTCGCCCACCCCCGTGGGTTCCGGCCGCGGTCAGGACGCCGCTAGTTGTTTTCGCCGGTTTTGAGGAGCGCAAGGAAAGCTTCCTGGGGAATATCCACAGATCCAATCTGTTTCATCCGCTTTTTGCCCTCCTTCTGTTTTTCGAGAAGCTTTTTCTTTCGAGTGATGTCCCCGCCGTAGCATTTGGCCGTTACGTTCTTCTTCAGCGCCGAAATCGTTTCACGCGCAATGACCTTGGAGCCCATCGCCGCCTGCAGAGGTATCAAAAATTGCTGCCTTGGGATCAGCTCTTTCAGCCGCTCCACGAGCGCACGACCGCGGGAATCAGCGCGGGTCTTGTGGACAATCATCGCGAGCGCATCCACGGGTTCTCCGTTCACGAGAATATCCACCTTCACCAGATCGGACTGCTGGTAGTCGGAGACCTCATAGTCCAAGGACGCGTAGCCTCGTGAACAGGATTTCAATCGGTCGTAAAATTCAAAGATCAATTCGGCCAGAGGAACGGTGTAGACCAGCTGCACTTTCCCGTCGGCCAGATAGAGGATGCTTTCCTGGACGCCGCGCTTTTCCTGGAGCAGCGCCAAGATGTTCCCCATATAATCCGGAGGCGTGAGAATCGTCGCCTGGACATAGGGTTCTTCCATCTTCTCGATGGTG
>JACPZR010000059.1 GCA_016195395.1 Spirochaetia bacterium | reverse complement strand
TGTTCATATATGTTCTCATCGTATTTCCTCTGTCAATCCTCATGGAATAGAGATGACCTGATTGCCTGATAAGACGCTGCCGGAAGAATTCAGCGAACTGTAGTGGAGAATCTTGACGTTATAGCTGCAACCGCTGGTTCTTCCCGTCACAACACCCTGCGTGGTGGACGTTGTGTTGGGAACATTCAGGAGGCCGGGACTTGACGTTGTGACGGTGTTCGTGGATACGTCGTAGTAGACTTTGGTCCCGCCGCTGGACGCGGTTGAGACGTCGTACGAGTGGTTGGCCGCCCAGTGCGCCGTGAACGACCCCGTGCCTGCGCAGGACATACAGCCGGTGCAGGCTACAGCCACGGTTGTGATGTTTGCATGGTTCAGGTTGCCGCTGGCCGTGACGCTGCAGCTGACGTTTGCCGGAACCGATCCTCCCACCACCGTAACGTTATACGCTGAAAGGTCATTCTGGGCAGAGAACGTGAAGGTACTGCTGCCGGCCACTGTCTGCGTGTTTCCACCGTTGTTCTGGACCTGGATCGACTGGTTGGAACAGAGCCCAGACACGCTGCCGCCCACGGTATACGTGTTGAAAGCGCAACTGATGGAAACATTGCTCACATTGCCGCCCGCAATCGTGCCTGTGCCATTAGTAACGGAGCAGGTTTTCCCGATAGCCGTGTCAGAACCGCCCTGCACGGATACCGCATAAGTAGCGCCGTCAACGAGGTTCCAAGAAAAGCTGGTGGTCGTAAGCGGGCCCACCGTCTGGTTGCTGGCGCCGTTCATGAGAAGAACAAGCGTTTCGCTTCCGGCCATACCCGTGACCGTTCCACTCACCGAGTATGGGTTTGTTACGCACGTGATTGTAACGTTCGTGACATTGCCCGCGATATTGGTTCCGCTGCCGTTGACGACGCCGCATGTCTGATTGAGTCCGGACGGCTGCTGCGATACCACAACAGCGTAGTTGGTGCCCTGGGAAACGGGCGCCACAAACGCAAAGGCGGTCACTCCGGACGCGGAACCTGGATGGTTGTATGTGAGAACTTCGCCGGTGTTGTTGAGTTTGATCTGAAGGCCGCTGCCGTTCAGGGTTGTGTATGTCCCGCTGATGGTATAGTAATTCGGTGAACATGCCACCGCAACTGTGGCGCCCCCGCCGGCCATCGTTCCGGTATTTCCCGATGGCGTACAGACTTGTGCGTCCGGTGCAGCCTGCCCCACGGCGGTAACGTTATAGTCCGCGCCGACAGGAACCACTGCCGTAAAGGAGGCAAGGCCGTTCGTCGTGACAGAAAGATCATTGGTTCCATTGTTCTGAAAGACGATGGTGTCTGTGCGGACTGTGGACAGGCCGGACACATTGACTTTCAGCGTGGCCGTTGTGTTACTGCAGACAACCTTAACATTCGTAACACTGGAAGAAGCGATGGTTCCACTGTTGGCGGAAGCCATGCAATAATAAGCGCCGGGCCCGGTAGCCAAGCCGGTTGCAGGCGTCACAAGTACTTTGTAGGAGGCGGTGTTAGCCAGCTTCGTTGTAAACTGAAACGTAGTATTGGAAGAAACCGTGACTGATTCGGTCCCATTGAGCTGCAATGCAATGGAATTCGTGCTCCCTCCGGGAAGGCCGGTCACCGTACCGCTGACCTGATATTGAGCCACTGGAGCGCCGCCGCCGAGTCCCAAAAGGGCCAGGAAGCCCATGCCACCGCCGCCGCCGTGCGAACAGGCGTTAAAAAACGCCGCGGAACCTATGATCAGTGCCGCGCCGAAGCCCTGAACTGTGCGCAATCTTACCAACATGCCGTTCTCCCAAACCGACGGGCCAACGGCCCGCCCGTGAGCATCACAAAAGATGCTGCTCATTTGCGCATTATACGCCTGAGAGGGAAGTTATTCTCACGAAATTAGTACGTAAGTGGCAAAAAAAGTCTGGGTTGGCGCAAAGCGGGACCAATCGGCGCCAAATTGGTCCATTTTGGGACCAGTTTGGAATTGCTCCACGATGCGAAAATTTCTATCTTTTCGTCTCTTTGTCAGAAATTGCCTTCAGACGCTCGTCCATGAAAGCATCCTTACCGCCCAGAAGGCGTTTGGCTTCTTCAAAGTGAGGACGTGCGGCGTCCGGTCCACTCTGCACTAGAAAAATTTCTCCTTCCATCCGCGCAGCTTCCGCGCGTAACGCATCCGGCGCTTTGGACGCGCGCACCTGCCGGGTCAGATCCAAGGCCCTCAAGTAATCCTTTGCATGAAACATCCCGTGACAGAGCACAAGCTGGAGGCTGTCTTTGTCCAACTTGAATCCCACCGCTGTCAGCGGCGTGCCCGGCTTTTCCAACTCCTGTGCCAGCGACTCGAGTTCAGCTTTGCGCCCCTGCAACGCGTAGAGAGCCAGACTCATCCAGAGAGCATAGGGACGATAGGCCTCGCGGATCTGCGAAATCTTAATTCTCTTTAAGTATTCATAGAGGAGAGGATCTGTGCGACTCGTCACGAGAACATCTGAATAGGCAATCACAAGACCGGCGATGGGCGCCTGAGCAAGGCCCGGATCCAGGGCCAAAGCTTTGCGCATGCGGATGCCTGCGCGTCGTGCAAGGTCGGAGGCCTTGAACGCTGGCAGCCCGTGGCCGGTGCTTTCCGGCGGAAGGTAACCGCGTCCCGTCAACTGAACCAGTGTCTGACCGTCGAGCTTGAGGCGCAGCATGAGTTCAAAGAAATCGAACAAGCCTTGGTAGTAGACAGCTTCCGCGCTGACGGGATTCTCGCGCTCCACCAGGTTCAAGATGCGGCGCGTTTCTTCAATCTGCGCATAGAGGTCCGCCGGCTCCTGACCTTCCGACAACAAACGCGATTCGTAGGCATCCGCCTTCTTGGAAATGCGGATGATGGCGTCCCCGGAAAACTGGAAGTATAACGCGGGGCCGTAAAACCAACCGCCCAATCCAAGCGCGCCGAGTATCACCGCAACAAGGGCAATGCCCAGCAGCCGCTTGGGGCCTTCACTTTTTTTGCGTCCGTACGGTTCGATCATGCGGTCAAGCCGGCGCCCGCGAACGGGAGCGTACGTATTCCTTTACAATGTCGTGCTGTTCTGTCAGAAACACCGGGATGGGCGTAGACGCGCCCGCTGTGATCAGTGCGACTCCACCTCTTACAAAAAGAATCTGATCCAGTTCCGATGACGCATAACGATACGTAGCGTTGCCCGCGTGGACAATGAAATCGGCGCCCTGAACAACGAGCGTTGCCGGGCCCACGCGAGTCAGAGCCATCAGCACTTCCGGCCGGACGTCGCCTGACCTGGCTGACTCATCCCTGACCCGACGCGCCGGGTCCAAATAGAGAATCCCTGAAACCACCAGATCCTGCGGCGACGGGGCGCTGGAAATAGGGGGCTTGGGGGCTGTGTAAGGCACATGGGGGCGTGCCGGAGGATGAGCTGACGCCTGCGCGTGGCCTCCGGGTGCCGAAGTGCGCCCCCGCCATGGAGGCAGGTCCGGCCCCGCGCGGTGGTAGGCGTCGTTTTGATCTTCCACCTCCTCCTTTCTTGTCACCGCGATGGAGACAAAGAAGGCCAGAAGCAGGACAAGGCCCGCGCCGATCAAGATGAGCGCCAATGTGAACATCACGGTGCTCCTTCTCCCGTCCTGGTCCCACAGGCAAACATTTTTCGGATAGCGCAAAATCCCCCAATTGTACGGTCTGCCTCTGGAAACTCCCATATGAATTGGTTAACCAAGATAGGCTCTGCTTTCGTTGTAGTAATTCTAGTTATGATGCTCGCGATCACGTTTTCGCGGCAGCCCAGGGATGAGATCATGGCCATCCTGGCCGGTCGTTCCGGCGCCGGACAGTTTGACGGCGAGGAAATCTCCATGCGGATGATTGCGATTGCGGACAGCAACTGCCGCGACCGGCTCCAGCAGTTCGGCGGACCCAGCGGGAAGATCCCGGAGTTTTTGGTCCAGCGCTGTATAACGTCCCAGACTAGAGAATTGTACGTTCTCCCAAAAATCGCCCGGGAAATGGGCCTGGCCGTACTTCCGGCATCCATCGAAAAAGCAGCCCTCGAGCGCGCCCGCGCAAACTTCAAGCGACAGGCGGGCCTCCACGCTGAAGACCGTTTGTCCCTGGATGAACTCTACAGACGCGAGCTGGCCAACTATCCCGTGGATCTCCAGGTCCGCGTGGGGGAAGCACAGAGAGTATACGAAAAACTGGGACGCAACTTCCCCATGTCGGAAGCGGCGCTTCGCAGCGAAGAACTGGCTAAAAAGATAACGCTGGATGTGCGCATTGTGCGGTACACTACCGCTGACCTGAATAACGCTCTAGAGAGTCAAGTGAGCGCATCAGAAGAAGAAATCCGCCGCCAGTACGATGAAGAACAAAAGAAACTCTCTGATAACCAGAAGAAGAAGTTTGACGAAGAGAAAGAATTCGTAAAAAACCGGATCAAGACACAGAAGAAGCAGGTATTGATGGCGGACATCAAGACCAAACTGTCCAAGCTTGGAGCCAACCCGTCGCTTGACGAAGTGGCAAAGATCACAGGCGTTCCCGCGAAGAGGATTCCGGGTGTATCATTGGAAGGCCTCGCCGCCGTCCCATTGGGAGACAAGGAAGCGGCCAAGCTCAACCTTCCGGGTATTCTTGTGGATCTGAAGGGTGGTCCGGGCCCCGTGACCTCCGGCCCGCATCAGGACCAAGACCAGACGATTTACTTTGAAGCCACTAACGTCCGGATTCCGGACATTAAAGTGGAAACAGCAAAAGTGGACAAGGAATCTGAAGATAAAACACAGCGAGCCGCGCTTGGCTTCCTGGGTTTCATCATTGAGCGCGAAGCTGCACGAGGAAAGTTTGCCCTCTACAAGAAAGCCTTTGGCGGAAAGGACGCCGGCAGAGAGCCCGTGCAGATGCCGGATGATTTCTAGACAAGCAGGTCTCAGGGACATTGAAAGCAGAACTCGTCAGCCCGTTTCTTGAGTCTGCTGTCTCCGTATTCCGGAGTCTGCTAAAATTGGAGCTGTTGCGCGGCAAGATGACGCTGCGCGACACCCCGGCTCCCACGCATGACGTTGCAATCGTCATTGATGTTAAGGGATCCGTAAAAGGACGCGTGGTCTATTCCCTCAACATTGAAACAGCCTACCGGTTGACCAAAATTCTCCTGCCGAAAGTGGGGGAAAATGAGCTCATTCTGGAATACCGCGACGTGATCGGCGAGATGGCCAACGTGATGACGGGGAATGCTATGTCCGCGTTTCTCAAACGGGGAACTGAACTGGACATGTCCACGCCGCTCGTGATCGATACGCGGATGAAACAGCACCGGTTTGATTCCGGCCGCACGATTTCGCTGAACCTTTACTCCAAAGTCGGAATGCTGGAAGTCAACATCTCACTGGAATGACGGTGTTTTTTGGGCGGGACCGCCCTTTTTTTGCGCGGGAAGAATGCCGCTCCCGCCGAAGGTAATATTATCATTCGTGTAACTCCAGACTCCGACCGGAATCCGGAAGGAGTCTGTTTTTTTACTCGTTGATCATGTAGTAAGTCGATTCCGTCTGGAACACCTCCGGCGCCTTCCAACCCGCGCACTCCACCGTCGTTTTTGTGGAATAGTGAAGAATAAAGGGCCGGGCAAAGAATAACGTCACCACCCATCGCAAAAGCGCGGACACGTGGCCAATCACGTAGAATCCGCCGGTCATGTACTGGCGGTCTTCTTTCACTGTGCACTCCGGGTGCGCGATATGATAGATCGTCTCCACGGGCACTTCGTAGCCGGAAATCGGGTCGATCTCTTTTTTGGGAAACTCCACCGACGCTACCCGACCCTGCATTGTGAAGACGCCTTTCTTGACCAGACCCGCAAGCATCAGGTTCCCTCCGGGGAATTTTGAAGTCCCAAAGAAACCGCCCAGAAAGAAGGCGGAATCCGCGTTATAGGTGCGCAGGAGGAGAAACCGTTTGGCGTATGTATGAGGTGACGAATTTGTGCGCAGGTATTCCATCCCGCCCAGGCCTTTCAAAGGCGACTCAACGCCGTCGATAGTAATGGAGCCCTCGGCAAGGGCGCTGGGAACGGGAATGTCCGCGCGAATCACCTCGCCCGCGTTCACGGCGATGTTCCCGCCTGACAGGCGCACGCCGGGCATGAGCGGACGGAGCGTCAGATCAATCTTCAGGTCTTTGATGTCGATGCGGGCGTGATAGGTGCCGTCAAACGAAAGCTCGTTTCTGCCGCTCTTATGGCCGTACTTTCCGGGCACCGCGATCAGGCTCCGCTGCGACCGCTCTTCCACAAACAGCCTCTGCTTTCCATTATGGAGGACCAGCACGTTGACTCCGTTATTGAGCGACCCCGGGCCTGCGTTGCCGATTACATAGTTGATATAAATATAGTATCCGTTCCCCTGAAAGTTCACATTCCAAGCCTGGAGGTAGCCTTCGTCATCGGCCGGTTGGAACGCGTATTCTTCCACCGTAGAAAAACCCATGGACTGAGGAAGAAGGGGCGCCTGGAAAAAATGGCTTTGAATGAGGATCACCGCCGCTGTCAGACAATGGTGCAGGGTGCGGCGCTTCGTCATGCCGTTCGATGCCGACACCGCCTGTGAATGTCAATCGTTTGATGGTTGACGCGGCGCCCTTCAACACTTTCTTTTACCGAGCCCGTATCCAGCATGCGCTTTCAGAGACTTGACATTGTGATAGCCGCTGTCGCGGCAGCCGTATTTCTTTCGGCCGGGTGCAGACGGCCGGCGGAGCATTTTCCATCCCTCCCGGAACCTCTCCCCCTCAAGGACGTGATCGTCAAGGGACCCGGCGGGATTCAGTTGTCCAAGGTCTTGGAAGGGCGACAAGTCGCTCTGGTTTTCTTTGGCTACACACGATGCCCCGCCATCTGCCCGGACACGTTGAAGCGATTGGGACGGGCGCTGTCCGTCCTCCCGGCGGAACAACAAGGGAAAGTCGCGCTCGTATTTGTATCTGTGGACACCGAACGCGACTCGCCCGCTGCGGCAGAGGAATTTGCGCACCGATTCTACGCGGACATGATCAGCGTAACCGGAAGCGCAGAAGACATTCAAGCGTTGGCCGCAGCCTGCGGCATCTACGCCGGGGCCCGCGGAACGGAGATTGATCATTCAACGTCGATTCTCTGGCTGGAAAAAGGTCCGGCGCTCCGAAAGACGATTCCGCACGCTTTTTCCCCTGACGATCTTGCCGACGATCTGCGTCTGGCGCTCCGATGACGTGATTCTCGGCA
>JACPZR010000058.1 GCA_016195395.1 Spirochaetia bacterium | reverse complement strand
GACTGGGCATAGTGCGACAAAGCCGGCGCTTCCGGCACTTCCAGGACTTTCAGGAGCTCCCGCGACAGGATCATGACCGGCGTATGCCGCGTGATGGACCGGCGCCCCGCGTCCGATTCACGCGCGGGCCTCCACCACACGTACGCGCCCGTCAATATTAGATGATCTAAAAACGACTGTTGAAAACCGTCCACGCGGCGCTCCAGCACTTTGTGCCAGGAGTCCACGGACATACTGCAGCCCTCCAGAAGCGACAGGGCTTTCTCGACGCCTCCGGGTCCTTCCAGACGCGTATCCGGATGCGCATGCTGCCAGCGCACCAGAAACGACAGATATTGCTCCGGTGTAAACGTAACGGGATGCCCGCCGTAGCGACGGCGGTAATGCTGCATCCGCTGCCAAAAACTCCTCTCGCACCAGAGAACATTGCCGTTCGACTTGGTTCTGAACAACCAGCCTTCATTTTCATAACGCAGAAAGGCCTGATCGATCACCGACTCCTCGAGGGAGGTGAAACGACTCAACGTTCCGACATCCATGGGCCCCCGCAATTCCAAGTGGCCGCGCAGCACATCGTCCAGTGCGCGTTCGTACGTGAGCCCCGGCGGCGTCTCTGCCCGTGTGCCAAAGAGGAGCCCTGCATGCCCAAACCGGTCCGCAGGCACAATGAATCTCCGGCCGTCCCGCGTGAAGGTTTGAAGGCGCTCTTCGTCATAGAGTCGCCCTGTCCAGTCAGGGTGATTGAGCTCTGTCAGCTCTTCCTCCGGAAGAATCCCGAACGTTGTGAGGAGATCGTAGAGTTCACTGATGTCGCGCGGAGCCGGCCGGCTGTCGGCGCGGACCTGATCGACGACAGACGCGTCCGGCAGGAGAGCGTCGTCGTCCACCGGCCGCATGTCCGTGCGCACGGCGCGGCTGCGTCGCTCTTCAAGCGGCGCGTCGTCCAGAAAAGCGGCAGTCGTCCATCGTCTGATCAACGAGCGGATGATTCGGGATCTGTCTGTCTCCAGAGATGTTCTCCGCGCAGGCAATCTGATCAGGAAATACCAGCGCCACCAGATCCTGGGCTTGACTCTTCTGGATCTGCGGCGGCGTCCGCCTGCCCCCGTACGTCCGGAGAATCGCGAGGGACCGCGAGGCATTCCAGCGCCATCGGATCTCAAACATGGGCGAAGCGAGCACGGCCTGTTTCAACAGGCCTTCTCCCGCTGCGCGCTTCACGTACGAAAACACATCGGATAACGCGAAACTGTGCGTCTTGGAAAGTGAAAAGAGCACGGCATCGTCGCTCGCGGCTGCCTGGAGTTCAAAGTTAAACTTTCTACAGAACCGCTTCCGGAGCGCAAGGCCCCACGCCCGATTGATGCGCGCGCCGTAGGGAGAGTGAATCACAATGTGGCAGTCGCCGGCCTCGTCAAAGAAACGCTCCATGACGACACGTTTCTGGGTGGGAATGGTGCCGAGAGTTTTTTCGGTTTCCCGCAGATATTCAAACACCTGTGCGGCCGCTGCGGCCGGAAGACCAGCCTGAGTCTCCAGGAACTCGGTAAAGCCCTCGAGCCCAAGCGACAAGCGGTGGGACAGTTCTTCACGGAGATCGGAAACCGCGCGTGACAGCTCCACTGTGCGCCCCGGCGCCTCGGCAATCCAGAACGGCATGGTGGGCGTGGCCCCGGGCGCCGGCGCCACCATCACCTTGCCTGTGGAAATCCGGAGAATCCGCCAGAACTGATTGCCCAGCTGGAAGACATCGCCCGCAATGCTTTCGATGGCAAAGTCCTCGTGGACGGTGCCCAAAAAAGCCCCTTCATTCTCGAGAATCACTTCGTATTCAAAATTGTCAGGGATGGCCCCGCCGTTTGTGATTGCGCTCAAGCGCGCCCCTTTGCGTGCCTGGAGCGTGCCGCGCGAACGGTCGTAAAACACATAACGTGACCGCCGGCCAAAGCGGAGCGTGAATCCGTCCGCGAGCATCCCCAGAATTTCCTCAAATCGTTCGCGCTTCAGATGTCGATACGGATAACTCTGCGTTATAGAAGTGAACAGTTCATCAGAGGTAACGTCACCGCACGACACTTCCGCCACGATCTGCTGCGCGAGCACATCGAGCGGCGCTTCCGGAATACTGATTTCCTCCAATCCGCCGCTCTTCATGGCATACAGAACCGACGCGCACTCAAGAAGATCGTCGCGCGTGAGCGGGATCAGAACGGCGCGCGACACGCCGTCATGACGGTGCTCCGAACGACCGATCCGCTGGAGAAACGCATGAATAGATCTGGGAGATGCAATCTGAATCACAAGGTCGATGGAGCCCACATCGATCCCCAGTTCCAGTGATGAAGTGGCCACCATCACTTTCAGGCGGCCGTCTTTCAACGCTGTCTCCGCCCGCAGACGCTGCGGATACGAAAGCGATCCGTGATGCGCGCCCACGTACTCATCACCTAGAAGCTCACTCAGCTGGCGGGACAAGCGCTCGCACAGGCGCCGGTTATTGACAAAGATCAGACAGGTCCGGATCCCCTGCACCATAGCGGCGATCTGTTTGTTCACGTCGGCCCAAGCGTCCATCGTCATCACCGCATCGAGCGGCGTGGACGGAAGAATCATGCGGATCTCTGTTTCCCTGTGATGTCCCTCATGGAGAATTGTGACGTCCTGCCCTGGAGCCAGGAAATCTGCCACAGTTTGAAGAGGTCGAACGGTGGCTGATATTCCAATGCGCTGCAACCTCCGTCCCGTCACACGCTCCAGTCGCTCCATAGACAACGCGAGGTGCGCGCCGCGCCGGTTGGCCACCACGGCATGCACTTCGTCCACGATGATCGTTTCGATGGTGGAGAGGAGGTTGCGCCCGGACTCGCTCGTGAGGAGAACATAGAGCGATTCCGGTGTGGTCACAATGATGTGGGGCTTCTGCCGAAGCATCCGCGCGCGGTGGGCGGCCGTGGAATCCCCTGTGCGCACCATGACACGTACATCCGGCGCGGTGATTCCGTTGCGACGGAGCTCATCCGCAATGCCGGAAAGCGGGGCCTCCAGGTTTTTTTCGACATCGTTACTGAGCGCTTTTAGTGGAGAGACATATAGTATTTTTGAAGCAGGTTCAAGATCCCCGGCGAGCGCCCGCACAAAGAGATCGTTCAATATGGAGAGAAAGGCCGCGAGCGTCTTTCCTGACCCCGTGGGGGCAGATATCAGGGCATGGCCGCCGCTCGAAAGCACGGGCCAGCTCCGCTCCTGAATACGCGTGGGGGCCCCCAAGTGATTCTCAAACCATGAAGCGACGGCCGGATGGAAGTTTGCGAGGGGCCTAGGCACAGATCAAGATAGGCATACCGAGTGCGGGGGGATATCCAGAATTCCCCCCTGCGGGTGGGAGGCCTGCGGAGGGGGGCGATTTCAAACCCACCGGAGCGGCGCGGTGGGGGCGGTTTGGGCCGTGTAGCAGAAAAGAAACCGTACGTCAAGGGCCTAAAATGTCGCACGGAGCCGTATGATAGAATGGGGATCTCTCACACGACCCGTGCCTGTCGGCGGCGGCTTGTCGGTTACCGCTGTCGCGTTAACGCCGCAACATGCTTTCTGGGCTTACGCGCTTTCGCGTGCCAACTGCAACTTCGTAAGATTGGCTGCAAGAACTGCAAGGCTTTCCTCGTGCAGCTGGTCGCACAGAGCCAGACGCTTGGACTTCTCCTCTCCGCTGAGCTTTGCAGCAGAGCGCTCCAAGAGCATTCCCAGGATAAAGCGTGCGCCGCTCTCCACGGTTTCAAACGCATAGCGGGCTTTGATATCGCCCTTTTCCATAGCTCGGTATTCATTGACGACTTTTTCAAACTCAGTGAAGGTCCGTTTCAGCCGGGCGGACGGCGTGAAGGTTGCCATTTCCGCGTTGATGTATTCGCGCAGGTGTCCGGCGGGGGCCATCCCCGCTGCAACACCGCCAATCGCTGCGACAATCTGCAGCTGCGTAGTCCCTTCGTAGATGGTCGTAATGCGGGAGTCGCGGTAGATGCGGGCCACGTCGTATTCTTCCGTGTAGCCGGCTCCGCCGTGAATCTGGAGCGCGTCATAGGCGATCTGAACGCACTTTTCCGACGTATAGTATTTCGAAAGAGGGGTAAACAGGTCTGCCAGTTTGCTCCACTTGGAAACCTGCTCGTCGTTTCTGGCTTCCTTTTCCGACTTCTTCTCTTCTTTGAGGAGGTGTTCGGTGCGCCACATGTACATGTCCACACAGCGGCCGGCTTCCAACGCAAGGCAGCGCATGGCGGCGATTTCCACTTCCATGCGGTCGAGCATCTTTTTCACCGCGGGAATCTCTTGAATCGGTTTGCCGAATTGAATCCGTTCCGACGCGTACTTCTTGGCTTCCATCTGCGCCGCCTGGGCAATTCCCAGCGACTGCGCGGCAATCGTAAGGCGTGCGGAGTTCATCATGCCCATTGAATAACGCACAAGGCCCAGACCCTCTTCACCAATCAAAATGGCTGGTGCGTTTTCATAGACGACTTCGCACGTTGGCGAACAGTGGAGACCCATCTTTTTCTCGATGCCCGCAATGTGTACATCTTTGCTGTGCACCATGAAGAAAGAGAGACCGCGCGCGCCGCTCTTTGGGCCGCCTGTGCGGGCCAGTGTTAGGATAACGCACGGAGAATCTTTGTAACCGGCGGCGTGGGTGATGAACCGCTTGGTGCCGGTTACGCGCCATACGCCGTCTTCGCCTTTTACCGCTTTGGTCTGAACGTTAGGCAGGTCGGAACCGTAGTTGGGTTCCGTGAGTGCCATGGCGCAGCTGATTTCCGCTGATGCGAACTTGGGAATCCATTCGTCCACCATTTCTTCAGAGCCGTAACGGGCCACAACCTCGGCTACGTTCACATTGCCGTAGGCTAGCGCAAAGGCAGCGTCGGCACGGGAGGCGATCTCAAGCAGAATCACCTGAGCGACAGCCGGGAGCGCCAGGCCGCCGTGCTTTCTGCCGAACGCAGCAGGCATGAGACCGGCTTCGCGCAGTTTGGTGTAGAGGTAGTCCTGAGCCTCGGGATAGATCACCTTGCCATTGTCGTACTTGAGGCCGATGCGGTCCATTTCCGCGCCGCGGGGCGCCACTTCATGCCCCATCATTTCACCCAGAGAGTCAAGGACGGATGCGTAATATTCCACCGCTTCGGCAGTCGTGCGGGGCGCCATAGAATAGCGGTCATCTTTGGTCTTGTCAAAGAGCTTGGCATCGTGGAAGTTCTGCTCGCCTTCTTTGACGATGGATTCCCAATCGATGATATTTTTGAATTGGAGCTGGAGGTCGTCGTTGTCCGTGAAATAGTTGCTCTGGATCATATGTTTTGGATGGCCCCGTGCATCCGTCCGTGCGCGCAAGTTTTTTTGGGCCGGGACGATGTGACTTTTGATTCCAGTTTCAAGTGTGAAAAATCCGCTTCCCGGACGAACCCGGGCCTTGATCGTGCGGCCATGAATTCCCGTCGCTTCAGAGTCCCGATTCTTTCCGCAGCCGCCCCGCTGGCCTTCTGCGGGAGCCTTGCCATCTCCAATGCACTCTACGCTGACGACGGCGGGCAGGCCGCAGCGGATTTTACGTGCGCGCTGGCCAAAGAGAAGGGAAAATCAAGACTTGCGATCTTCCCGTTCACGGACGCCAAGGACGAGGAGACAGCGGATACGCACAAGACCACTACCCGCGTCATGGGCGCTGTTCTCAAGT
>JACPZR010000119.1 GCA_016195395.1 Spirochaetia bacterium | reverse complement strand
GCTTTGCCCCGCATCGGTGCTTTTATGTCGCTCCGGTGGCCCGATCACTATGGTAAACTCCCCTTTCACGGTAGGCAGTTTCACCGGCGTCTCCGGCGGAAAAGCCACGTATTCTTCATATATCTTCGTCATTTCGCGGGCCACAAAGACCTCTCGGTCGGGTAAAATCGCACGGATTTCTTCTAATAAAGATTCCACGCGGTGCACGGATTCGTAGAGCACAATGCACCCTTCAAATTCGCGGTTCTCCTCGAGAAAGCGCCGTCGCCTTGACCCTTTGCTGGATAGGAAGCCGCCAAAAAGCGACGGGTTGGTTTGAAACCCCGACACAGACAGCGCGGAGGCCAGCGCAGACGGCCCGGGAATTGGAACGATGCGCGTCTCCGGCAGTTCACGGCGCACGGTTCTTACCAGATACGACCCAGGGTCTGAAACGCCGGGAGTGCCCGCGTCGGTCACGAGGGCAATCTGGAGCCCCTCGCGCAGACGAGCGACGGCAAACTGTGTGTCGTACTCAAGGTTGTGCACTCGATACGACTTCTGCTGCGTTGCAATGCCGTAATGTTTGAGCAGGAGCCCGGTCTTCCGCGTATCCTCGCTCAAGATGAGATCGACTTCCCCCAGGACGCGCACAGCCCGGTGCGTCATGTCCTCAATATTCCCGATGGGTGTGCCTACGATATACAGCATGCGTTTTCTTTTGTCGACGGCCGGATGCGCGCGCCGACCCACGCGCTCAAGGGTTGCACGGCCCGCCCTTGGGGCATAACGCAGTATTCGCGGCCGCGCACGCCGGTAGTTCGGTGCTCGCAGCGGACTCGATATTGTTTCTTACCAGAGCGGTCATGCGAAAGAAGTACTTCTCGCAGAGTTGGATTTGAATTTCTCCGGGAGGCGGCTTTTGGTACTGAATGCGCTGTGTAACCAACGCCGTGCTGGCGGTGCTGGCTGGTTTGCCGGCCTCCGGGAAACTGGGCGCTACACCGTTAGGGAGGTACGGCCCGGAGGTGAATCCTCCAAGGGTTGACTGCGCCGACGTGCTGGATGTCGAGATATACAAGTTATAACCCAGGAAGCCGTCTTCCTGGTTCGTAACATAGAAATTGACATTGAATTCCACGCCGTACGGCTTCGTGGGCTCAGAAGTGGCAATGCCCACTTCCACAGGAGTCACAGAAATGATGGCTGGCGGGCCCACCACCGTAAAGGTCGTATAGAGGGGAAAAACAGGCTGGTCCGTATTGACTCCGCAGGAAGCCATCGCCAACGAGATCAGGCAGGCCCAGGTGAGCCTACCCGCAATTTGTCGACCCAATTCAATCAAGCTTGCGTCCAATCATCGCCCTCATAACCTGACACCCATGCAACGGCAGCCAAGCAAGAAAAAAAAGTCCGGTCCCTCCACGGGTTCCGGCGGCTTTTCCCAGAACAAGGTGGTCTACAGCATCTTCTTTGGGTTGATCG
>JACPZR010000118.1 GCA_016195395.1 Spirochaetia bacterium | reverse complement strand
GAAAGAGCGACATAATGCAGGCGTCGGATTCGCTTGCGGCATTGATTGATAACGCCGCCGCAGAAGAGCAGGAGTTGGCGCGGGGTCTCATAAACGTTGCGGCAGCGGAATGAATTCACGATTGACAGCGCTTTGTCCCACAAAGTCCGCTTCAATGGACCGACCCCACCGGGCCTGTTCTCGGAGACTTGCATAAAATGACCGCTCGGACGTTTGGCCTGGTACTTGCGCAGTTGCTGCTTTTTTCGTGCGCACAAAGCGGTACCGTCCATCAACTGAACCAGAAGTGGGAATTTCACAAAGGTTTCCAACCGGAGTGGCTGGCCGCGCCGCCCAAAGACGGCTGGACAGCGTTCGAATATCCACGCTTCTTTATCGATGACAACATCGCCTCCGGCTACATAACGCTGCGAACCACCATCCCGGATGCCGTGGTTCAGGAGTCGCTCAGCGGACACACGGTCTCCATCAACCCCGCGTGGGTGGGTGACGTGTCTGAATTCTACTGGAACGACAAGCTGATCGGCCGCATTGGCAGTATCGATCCTTACGAATCTGGATACTCTCGCCACAAGATCATCGACGTTGTGCCGGGATTCGCGCGTCCGGGTGGACCCAACACTCTCTCCGTTGTCATCTTCGGCAACGGCGCCTTTCCAATGATCACGGAAGGCAAGATGGACATGGGGGAAGCCTCTGCTATCTACACGAATCATTTCAGCAATGAGATGTTATCCATTGCGTTGATCGGGATTTACCTTGTAGTGGGATTGTATCACCTGCTGTTAGCAGTCAAACGACCCCAGGATAAGTACAACCTGTACTTCGGCCTTTTTGCAGTCTTTGTCTCTCTCTACTGGTTTCACAGAATCTATTCACGGGACATGGTCTACGGAGCCCACACTCTCCTCCGGTGGAAGCTGGAGCTGATCTCTCTCTACCAAGTGGGACCTTCTCTTATCTTCTTCCTGTCACAGTTTTTCTATAAGCGTTACTCGAAGATGGGTATTGCCAATGTCGTCTTTGCTGTGGGGCTGACGGTGGTCACGGCAGTGGCGCCCAATTTCACGGTGGCAAATACCGCATTGACCGTCTGGCAGCTGACGGGCCTTGTCCTGATGCTCTACCTGATGTTTTACATTGCGCGGGAGACGTTCCGGGGAAACAAAGAAGCGCTCTATCTGCTACTGGGAATCGTTCTTCTCATGCTGGGGGCTATCCACGATGTGGCCGCCGCGCGCGGCTGGATTCATCACCCTCACATTGCGCGCTTCACATTCATGGTCTTTATCCTGGGAATTGCGGGCATCCTCGCCAACCGCTTCATGCGTGTTCACAACGAGGTGGAAGAGCTGAACTCCCAGCTGGAAAAAAAGGTGGAGGATAGAACCAAACAGCTGCAGGCAAGCTTGTCGGATGTGCAGGCGCTGAAAGAACAGCAGGATGGCGACTATTTCCTCACCTCCCTTCTGATCCGTCCGCTCGGCGGAATATTCGTCCACAGCGACACAGTGCGCGTGGAGTATGTGTCCCGTCAGAAGAAGAAGTTTCACTTTAGAAAGTGGGACGCGGAGATTGGCGGGGATTTGTGCCTTGCGTCGAGCATAACGCTGCACGGCAAGGCTTACACCGTGTTTGTAAATGCGGATGCCATGGGGAAATCGATCCAGGGGGCGGGCGGTGCCATTGTTCTTGGCACTGTGTTCAAGTCGCTCATTTCACGGACACAGATGTCATCCCAGTCTCAAAATCGGTATCCGGAACAATGGCTGAAAGAATGCTTTGTTGAACTCCAGAATGTTTTTGTTTCCTTTGATGGAACCATGCTGGTGTCCGCAGTCATTGGTCTTGTGGAAGACGAGACCGGGATGCTGTACTACATCAATGCGGAACATCCGTGGGTTGTGCTCTACCGCGCGGGCAAAGCACGTTATCTGGAAGACGATCTGCTTCTGAGAAAGATTGGAGTGGAGGGTTTGGAGAGCAGCCTGTCTGTCCGGTACTGCCAGCTGGAGCCGGATGACGTTCTTGTGCTTGGTTCGGACGGTCGGGACGACCTGCTGATCGGCCAGGACGGCCAAGGCAACCGGATCATCAACGAGGACAGCAACAACTTCTTGAGGGTGGTGGAAAGCGGCAACGGAGATCTTTACAGAATGGAGCAGGTGCTCCTGACCTCCGGGGAGCTCACGGACGATTTGAGCATGATGCGCATTGGATACCGGGAAGACGCCGCTGCGCGCGCGCCTGAAGATCATTCGCCGGTCCAATCCATGGTGGAAGAAGCCAAACAGCTCGCCAAAGACGGCAAAAATGACGCAGCGGTGGCTGTTCTCACCAAAGCATGCGCGGATCACCCGAAGCATTCGGAACCGCTCCGCCTCTTGTGCCGGTTGCTTGTTGACCTGCACCGCCATGCGGAAGCAGCGGAATACTGCGAAAGGTATACGGAGCTGGTCCCGGCCGACACGGAATTCCTCTACTATACATCCTACCTTCTAAAGAGGGCCGGCCAGAACCCCCGCGCCGCTGACTTTGGAGAACGCTGCCGGCTCCGTGAACCACTCTTGGTTCACAACTTGGTCAACCTGGCAGATATTTACCGTCGCATGAACAACACGGAGCGGGCAGAAATGCTTGCACGCAAAGCCCTCAAGATCGAACCGGATAACAGTAAAGCCGCAGCACTGCTCAAACACACATAAAAATAGTTCTGGCGCTCCCCTTAACAGGGAAGGACCAGCCCGGAAGCCCATGGAAGGCGGTTGCCGTTCCGGCCAACCTCTTTACGCAGGCGGACTTTCATCCGGGAATTCGCGATGTCTGGTATCTCAAGGTTTTCGATCTGCCTGCGGTACCTAACGTTCACGTTTCCTTCCGGCTGGGCGAAATCATGGACAGGGATGTGGCCTTCCTGAACGGAAAGGAATTTGGCCGCACAGGCGACTGGGATTCCCCCCAGCCGCAGGGATATGACAAGCATCGTCTCTACGAAGTGCCTGACCAGCTTTGGAGACCAGGACGGAACGTTCTCCTGCTTCACGTAAGGGGATTCTTTCCCAAAGAGATCGGCATCTATCGCAATACAACACAAATCGGTCCGTCCCAGAAACTTCGCCGCGACTACATGATGACGGATTTCATTTCCGCCCTGTTCTTCACAACATATCTGACGGCCGGCGGCTATTTTCTTTTCTTATTCCTGCGCCGCCGCGCCGAACGAGAAAACCTGTTCTTTGGCCTGTTCACTATCCTCTTTGTGGCCTACCAGTTCATGAGAACGCAGCTCAAGTACGAAATGGGCATTGACTTTGCCGTAATGAAGCGCGTCGAATACATGCTGCTCTACGCCCTCATGACTCCGTTCTATTACTTTCTGCGTTATACGTTCCGGCTTCCAAATACCAAGTTCATGTTGTGGCTGGACCGATTCATGTACGTACCCTTGCTCGGCGTGGCGGCCTTGTGCATCCACACCCTTCTTACGTCATCCCCTGTGCAGTGGAGCGACGCAAACGCTCACTACCTCCAGAACATCATCTGGCCAGCGTACCTGTCCGTTTCCCTGGGCCTCATGATCTACCAAATCCGCCGGGGGGACCGCGACGCCCTTTACATGATCATTGGAATTCTCGTGATGATGGCCGCCATGATCGTGGACATGTTGTCCAACAAAGGGATCATAAATGTGCCGCGTGTGCTCGGTTACGCTTTCAGCATGTTTATCCTCAGCCTGGCGCTCATTCTCGCCAACCGGTTCGTACGGCTGAATGAACAAGTGGAGGACCTCAACCGGAATCTTGAAACGAAAGTAAGTGAGCGCACGGAACAGCTGCAGAAAACACTGGAAGAAGTCAGGGCCTTGAAGGTGCAGCAGGACGGGGATTATTTTCTCACGTCGCTTCTCATTGGTCCCTTGGGCGGGAATTTCACTAAGTCCAAAACGGTCTCAACCGAGATCCTTGTCCGGCAGAAGAAGAAATTCCAGTTCAAGAGATGGAGCGCTGAGATTGGGGGGGATTTGTGCGTGGCCCAGACGATTCAACTCAGAGGGCGCACGTACACCGTGTTTTTGAACGGCGACGCCATGGGCAAATCGATTCAAGGAGCAGGAGGGGCGCTGGTTCTGGGGACTGTGTTCAAGGCGATTCTTACGCGCACAGAGATGTCATCAGGCGCGCAGGAACGTTATCCGGAACAGTGGCTGAAGGAATGCTTCGTGG
>JACPZR010000131.1 GCA_016195395.1 Spirochaetia bacterium | reverse complement strand
CCTGAACAAGGGCCTCCACATTGACCTCTTCGACGAGCGGAAGAAGCCGCACAAGAAAGAGTCGTACGTGTTTCAAGGCGGAATCCTTGAGTACATGGAGAAGCTGATCGGCAAGAGGGCGCGGCTGCACAAGAAGATCATCGCTTTTGAGGGCCGAAATGAAACGCTCCAGGTGGAGATGGCGCTGGCCTACACGGACTCTCAGGTAGAAAACGTCCTCTGCTTCACAAACGGCATCAACAACAACCTGGGTGGAACGCACCTGGAAGGTTTTCGCACCGCTCTCACGCGCACCCTGAACGACTACCTCAAGCGCGATGAGAAAATGAAGAAGAACCTCAACGGAACGTTGAGCGGGGATGACGTCCGCGAAGGTCTCATTGCCATCATCTCTGTAAAGATTCCCGATCCACAGTTCAACTCGCAGACGAAAGAGAAGCTCGTAAACGCTGAAGTGAAAGGCCTCATGCAACAGCTCGTGTCTGAGAAGCTCTCGCTCTATCTGGAAGAGAACCCGGCGGAAGTGCGGCCCATTCTCGAAAAATGCATCCTGTCGAGCAGAGCACGCGAGGCAGCGCGCAAGGCGCGCGAGCTCGTCACCAAACGCAAAGGCGTTCTTGAGGGCGGCGGTCTGCCGGGGAAGCTTGCCGACTGCGCGGAAAAAGACCCGTCGCTCTGCGAACTGTTTATTGTTGAGGGCGACTCTGCCGGCGGTTCAGCCAAGCAGGGTCGGAACCGGAATTTCCAGGCGATCCTTCCCCTGAAAGGAAAGATTCTGAACGTCCTCAAGGCCCGTGACGATGCTGTCTTCTCCAACGAAGAGATCAAGACGTTGGTCACTGCTGTGGGCATTGGGTTTGATGAACTGGACCTGGACCGTCTGCGCTATCACAAGATCATCATCATGACGGATGCGGACGTGGACGGGTCGCACATTCGGACGCTGCTCTTGACTTTCTTCTATAGAAAGATGCGGGCCATCATCGAAAACGGTTACCTCTATATTGCGCAGCCTCCCCTGTATCTGTTGAAGAAAGGCAAAGAGAGCCAATACGCGTATACGGACGGTGAAAAAGACCGCATCCTGAAAAAGATGGACTCCGACAAAGTGGTCATCCAGCGTTACAAAGGATTGGGGGAGATGAACCCGGAACAGCTGTGGGAAACCACCATGGACCCCGAAAAGCGTGTGATGCTCCGCGTAAAGCCCATGGAAGGTGACGCCGTAGAACTGGAGCGGATTGCCCGCACCTTTGAGATTCTCATGGGCGATGAGGTAGAACCCCGCCGCCGTTTTATTGAGGACAACGCAAAACTCGTCGTCAATTTGGACTTGTAGTTCTTCAGAACTTGCCATAGTTGCAGTTGCACATACGCTGTGCCTGTTGCGGGAACAACGGAGTGCGGGCGTGTGGCCTTGGGGAGCGGAGCAGGACTGCGGAGCGTCCGCAAGTTCCGAACAGGAGGTTCGGCCTTGCGGCCCCAGGGGCACGCGCCTGCACTTGTTGTCCGCGAGGGGCGTGCGACGTGTGCGCGCCTCACAAATGGAGGGACGATGTTTCAACTGCACCCCCAGCTTGCCAAGGACTCCTTCTTCGTGGGCGATCTGCCGCTCTGCCGCCTTGTGTTGAACAATGACGCCAACTATCCTTGGACCATCCTGATTCCACGCCGCGAGAATATCACGGAGATCTACCAGCTGACTCCCGAGGAACAGGGCCTTCTGATCCAGGAATCATCGGCCCTGGCGGAAGTGATGGCGAGGCTCTTCCAAGCAAGGAAGATCAACGTGGCGGCGCTCGGAAATGTGGTCCCCCAACTCCACGTGCACCACATTGTCCGCTACGAAACCGATCCCGCCTGGCCCGCGCCCGTCTGGGGAAAAGTCCCCGGAAAGCCCTACGAGGATCAGGCGCGGGAAAACCGCATCATGCTCCTGCGAAGCAAGTCGGATCTTCCGTTCGTTTGAGGGGCGGCACTTAGAAGTCGCTTCAACGTAAAGGCGTGGACGGCAAAGGCAAGAGGCACAAGAAATCCCGGCAGCAGATATACAGGAAATAGTGCGGGAGCCGTGAAGGGCTTCTCGGTTGGGAAGTACTGCATGGGTGTGGGAAGGAGAAGCATGGCCGTTACGATCGTATTGCCGAGAATCAAAATCCCCCCGATGTTCCAGACTGCAGCTGTCAGGCGGGCGGCCCTGGGAGACAACACGGGTTTCATAAACAGCAGATAGTCTGCAACGGGGGCTGTCAATGCTGTCACGATATCGAAGTTCCGGCCGGTGAACGTCATCGTCTCCGGCATAACGCTTTCACGCACCAAGAGAAGAATCATGATCTCTGCAAGAAACCGGTACGATTGAAAGGCGATGAGCGCCCCCGTGGAAATTCCCGCCAGAGCCCGGTGCGTTGCCGGGAGAAGCGCAAGAGTGACAAAGAAAACCAAAGGCAGTCCAAGCACAGGGCCAAGGGCTTTGGGCGGAAAAGAACTCCAGTCATTCAGAGCCCCGCGCAGTGCCAGCACTCCCAGCAGCGCATAGTATAGAAGGACAGTCGTCGTGAGGGCGAACAAGACGAGTCGCTTGGATGGCGCCGTGCTGGGGCTTGGTTTTAGGCCCTTGTAGAACGCCATGAAAACGATCGCTCCTGGAATGAGCGCCGCGGCGAAAATATAGATTGTGGTGAATAGAGACAGCGTGTTGTTTTGCATGCACTCATTGTAAACGGCGCACGAGGCGGACGCAATATCCGCTATGTCACGAACGGGAAAATCGCCGTGACATATGTCACGTTTTTGAAAGAAACACGGTGAGGCGCTGCAAATGATCGCGGCGCGCGGGGTCCACCTTCCCTTCCGGTTCGATCGTTTTGGCGTAGATGTTTTTCAGATGATTGCGGAGAGTTCCGTCGGAGATATTCAAGAAAACCAGCATGGAGGAACGACCGTACCCCTCCTTGATCAGTTCGCAGATCCGAATTTCCTGGCGGGACAGCCCATATCGCTCCAGTTGAGCGATGGCCGGCCCTCCCGATCCTGCGGGAATGTCGCTTCGCGAAGACAGTGCCAGGGGCGACTTTAGAAACTGTAGAAATCCGAGGGATACAACCGTCATCATCACCGTGAGAACCAACTGCGCCGGGCGCGACGGGCCAAGTACGGCGAGCGTGACAAACCAAAAGAGAAGCCCAAAAGCCGCGGCGGCCAAGGCCTCCGTTAAGAGCCGCAGTCCCCTCTCCCAGGGCGCTTGAGTCAAGGGAGAGCGAAGGGAACTTGTGCGGTGAAGATACGCGGAAACAAGAATCGATACCAACGCGTCGACGCCGTTCCCCAGTGGATACAAACCGGAGCCCGAGAGCGCCGGCCCATTCAAGAAAAATCCACACCACCAGACAATCAAGAGAGCACCCACAAGACGTCGGTCAAAGAACGGGAGCGGCGTGTCCGTCTTTGCCGCCGGTCGTATCAAAAAGAAAAGCGTCACAACGATCGAGAACGCATTCAGTCCGCCGAGCAGGACCAGCGCAGGCGGCGCCAGATGTGGAAAGAAGCCCCAGGGTCGTTCTACAAGGCCGAGCACCAATGCATTGCTTTTGAGCGCGTAGGTAACGTCCGCGGCGATAAGAAAGAGGACAGCCCAGGCGCCGGCGGCCCAGACGAAGGGATTGGAAGGCCGGCGGCCCGTCAGAAAGGAGGCAAGAGCCAGGAGCGCCACCGGGAGGGGAAAGAGAAAGTGACGCATCACAAACAGGACAAGACCAGCCGCTTCAGGGGACGGGGCCGTCATCATCAAAGCGGCAGAGCAATTTGTGAGAAATAGAAGAACGTAAACGATCAGAAGAATTCTGTTGAGCGGATTGCGCCTCCCTGCATTCAAAAGAAACAGAGAAGCATTCGCAAACGCCGCGGTAATCGGGACAAGAAAATAGTTCTCTTCCATAATAACGGCAAATAGCGACGCAAATCGCAGCGTTTCTACGCGTCCCAAACCGCAGCCATTCAACGTCCCAACTCACTCAAAGGGAACGGCGGCCCCTGTTGGCTTCCGCCGTCTCTTGGCTGGCAGCCCTTCCGATTAGAGCTGCATCTCGGGAACGTCACTGGGGACAAGAAGGCGCGCGGCCGTGGCTTTCTTGATCTCTTCCACAGTGACACCCGGAGCACGCTCACGCAATGTCAGGCCGTCCGGCGTTACCTCAAGGACAGCCAGTTCGGTGACGATTTTCTGAACGCAGCCGACACCGGTCAGTGGAAGCGTGCACCTGTCCGCGCTGCTGAAGAAGGACGCCCCCGGCGTGACGGTAACCGTTTCTTTTCCCGCATTGATGAGATCCGGATCTACTTCCGATTCCGACGGATACGGGCCAATGCCCAAGAGGCCGTTCTCAGACTGCAGAATCACTGTGATGTCTTTAGGGATGTAGTTGGCCACGAGCGTGGGAATCCCGATCCCCAGGTTCACGTAGTAGCCGTCTTTCAATTCCCGCGCAATGCGCTGGGCGATCTGTTCACGTGTGAGCGCCATGTTATGCCTTCCTCACGGTGCGTTTTTCAATCCGCTTCTGGTATCCTGAACCCTGAAAAATGCGGTGGATATAAATGCCGGGCAGATGCACTTGATCCGGCTCAATCGAACCCACGGGAACCAGTTCCTCCACTTCCGCAATCGCAATGCGCGAGGCCATGGCGCAGAGAGGATTGAAGTTTCGCGACGTCTTTTTGAATACCAGATTGCCGTAGGCATCGCCCTTCCAAGCCTTCACGATTCCAAACTCCGCGTTAAAGGCGCGCTCAAGCACGTACTGGTGGCCGTCGAACTCGCGGATTTCTTTGCCTTCGGCGACGAGAGTCCCCACGCCCGTACGGATAAAGAACGCCGCAACACCGGCGCCGCCGGCCCGCAGCTTCTCAGCGAGCGTTCCCTGCGGGGTCAGTTCAATCTCCAGTTCGCCGCTCAAAACCAGCTGCTCAAACAACTTGTTTTCGCCGACGTAACTGGAAATCATCTTCTTGACCTGCCGCTTCTGGAGCATCAGCCCGATTCCAAAGTCGTCCACTCCGGCGTTGTTGGAAATGCACGTCAGATTCTTAATGCCCTTCTCAACGAGCGCAGAAATGCAGTTTTCAGGGATGCCGCAGAGGCCAAAGCCGCCAAGGGCAATGAGAGCCCCGTCCGGAATGTCGCTCACGGCTTCCGCCGCGCCGGAAACCAACTTTCCTCTTTCTTTAAAACTCTTTTGAGCGAGTGACATGTTTTCTCCTTAAAATCACACGGCCAGCGCGACGGGATCGCGGCAGGCGCCCCGCACTGACAAACAATCACGGGCGTGCAAGCGGTCCCACCAAAAGCACAAACCTGTCCGGCTCGCCCGCCACCGGGTACTGGGCGAACATTTTCAAGTCCCCGATTCCCACATGACTGAAGCCGAAAACGACGTTATCCACCGAGACTTTCACACCCGTCTCCGTGGTGATATACTTGATAAACGACGCTTTCATCCCCGGATTCCACTTAAAGACAGATACCCACATGTTCATGCTCGAGACCAGACCATCCGGCCCCACGTGAAATACGTAGCTGTCCCCCGGCGTCACGCCGCCGGATGTGAAGGTAACACGGAGAGAGCCATCCGGCAGAAGAAAACGACGGGCCCCCGGAGAACGCGCATGAGAGAGAGGGGCGAGCCAATACGTATCATTTACAAACAGGGCATTGGCTTTCTTCAGGCTTTCCTCAAACACGGGTCCGCTGGTCACTTCCTTTCCCGCCACGCGCACAATGCTCCGCGAAAAATCCTGAGTGAATTGGGCAAAACGCGCGTCGTCCCCGTCGCCCCATGTGACTTCCACCAAGCGACGCCTCTTGTCCCAGAAAATCCGGTGCTTCCCACGGAATGTGAAAGAAACAGCGGCAGTGGACTCTTCCCAGGCCGCAATATTGTGTGCGGCGCGCAACTCATCCAAGCGGCGCTCCGCGGCTTCACCTTCAACACCATCCGGGACAGACGAGCAGGACAGGATGGACACGAAAGTGGTTGAAAGGACAAGAAGCAGGCGGGTGTTCATGTTTCGTCAGAGAACAAAGGAAAAGGCGCCTTTGTCAAGTCCAACCGCATGGCTAGCCCGACTTTTCCTTTACACGTGCGGAAGCGGCGCTGAATGATGGCTGCCGGACAATACCCCAACCTATGCAGCCCTTTCCAGCCGAAATAGAACGCGACGCCAACTCCATCCGACTTTCCATTTTCTTGGACAAAGTGATCCAGCAGTTTGGCCAGCAGGAAACCGCGCATGAACTGGAGCAGCTTCCAGAAGCGCTGCAGGCCGTGGCGAAAAGCATCACCACTACCGCCTGGGTGTCGGCTGTGGCGGAATTGGCGGTCATCCAAAGGTTGTGCGAGCGCTTTGGGGCGTGGGATTTGCTCCAGGAATGCGGACGGGATGCAGCGGCCGCCCACATCTATTCCAATCAAGCCTTCTTAAGCGGCTCATTGGAAGAAGTCGTCTTCCAGATTCCATCTTTGATTGCCCAGTTCACAACCCACCTGCATTCTTTTGTGCGCAAAAGCAAAAACGACGCGTGGGTTCATGTGCGCCATCGTGACGACGCCAAACCGCACGCGGCGGATCTTCTGTTTGTGGCGGGACTGCTCCGCGGGATACTCTCCTATGACCGCGCCATGCAGTGCCAGGTAACGCTTGAGCAGTGCGTTCTCTCTCCTTCCGCGTGGCCGCCTGCATCTGAAACCCCGGCCCAGTTTGAATCAAAAGATAACGTCTATCGGATCGTTATGCCGAACGCGGACACTCTTGAAGCGGGAGGTGAACGGAAAGACCAGCAGTATGTGCGCCAGGTATTGCAGCGGTCCAGTGAACTCTTGCAGGATAAGCGTGAGCTCCTGACCGCCGTTGAGTATCTGAACATGGCCAATGACCAGCTGGAAAAGAAGATCAAGGCCAACCGACAGGAACTCCTGATGGCCAGGAACATCCAGAAAGGCTTTGTTCCCCCGCGGATTCCGGACTGGAAGGGCATGCAGTTCTGGGTAAAATTTTTTCCGCTGACGGAAGTCTCAGGCGACTTTTACGATTACTTCAGTCTGGGAAGCCGCAAGTTCGGGCTTCTCGTATGCGACGTATCCGGCCACGGCGTCCCCGCTGCATTGATCAGCGCCATTGCCAAGATT
>JACPZR010000130.1 GCA_016195395.1 Spirochaetia bacterium | reverse complement strand
GACCCCAGCCTCAGCCCCATCACGCAAGTTCCGACTCGTCTCTGCCTACCCTGCCGCCGGCGACCAGCCCAAAGCCATGGAACAGCTGGCTGCGGCCGCGCTGCCGGGCGCCCACAAACTCGGGCTCGGGGGCGTGACCGGGTCAGGAAAGACCTACACCATGGCGTCGTTCATTGAAAAGGTGCAGCGGCCCACGCTCATCATTACGCACAACAAAACTCTGGCCGCTCAGCTTTACCGCGAATTCCGGGAATTCTTTCCGGATAACGCTGTGGAATACTTTGTTTCGTACTACGATTATTATCAGCCGGAAGCGTACGTTCCCACGAGCGACACCTACATCGAGAAAGACGCGAGCATCAACGATGAGATCGACCGTCTGCGTCTGCGGGCAACGTCATCGCTTCTGGAGCGACGGGATGTTGTGATCGTATCGTCCGTCTCCTGTATCTACGGCTTGGGTTCGCCGGAGGAATACCGACACAGCCTGGTGATGCTGGATGTGGGTGTTGAGCTGGATCGGAATTCTGTCATTCATCAGTTGCTGCACATCCAGTACAATAGAAACGACTTGGATTTTTCCCGGGGTAATTTCCGCGTCCGCGGGGACACGCTCGAGATATTTCCCGCCTATCGCCAGGAAGGCGTGCGTGTGGAGTGGTTTGGCGACGAGATTGAAAGGATCACTCTGTTTGATCCGTTGACGGGCCGCACCGTGGACACGCCCAGTCGAGCTGTCATTTATCCTGCCAAGCACTTCATTACTTCTCCGCCGCGCTTGAAGGAAGCGGTGGAAGCGATCCGATTGGAACTCGCGGGACAGATTGAACACTTCAATAAGATCAACAAGCCCTTGGAAGCCCAGCGCGTTGAAATGCGGACCCGATACGACATGGAAATGCTGCAAGAGATGGGATACTGCAACGGGATTGAAAACTATTCGCGTCACCTGTCCGGCCGCCAAGCGGGTGATCCGCCGGCGTGTCTTCTTGACTACTTCCCTGATGACTTCCAGGTCATCTTGGACGAAAGCCATGTCACTGTGCCGCAGATCGGCGGGATGTATGAAGGCGACCGGTCGCGCAAGCAGACGTTGGTTGATTACGGATTCCGCCTCCCATCCGCCCTTGACAATCGTCCCCTGAATTTCCCGGAATTCGAGCGGATGGCCAAAGATATTCTGTTTGTGTCCGCCACGCCCGCAGCCTACGAAATCAAAGTGTCTGAAGCAAGGGTAGAGCAGCTGATCCGTCCCACGGGCCTGTTGGACCCGGAAGTGGAAGTGCGTCCGGTGGCCAATCAGATTGAAGACCTTCTTGCCGAAATACGGAAACGAATCACCGCCGGAGAGCGGACTCTGGTGACAACGCTGACGAAAAAGATGTCGGAAGACTTGACGGACTTTCTCAAAGATTTGGACATCAAAGTAGCGTATCTGCACTCAGAAGTGGAAACCATTGAGCGCGTGGAGCTTATGCGGGACCTCCGTAAAGGGGTGTATGACGTGCTTGTGGGGGTGAACCTGCTCCGTGAGGGCTTGGACCTTCCTGAAGTATCGCTGGTGGCCATTCTTGACGCTGACAAGGAAGGCTTTCTCAGAAATGACCGGTCGCTCATCCAGACAATGGGACGCGCCGCGCGTAACGTCAATGGAAAAGCCATCCTGTACGCGGACACAATCACGCCCTCTATGGAGCGAGCCATCAGCGAGACACGCCGCCGTCGAGAAATTCAGAGCGCGCACAACAAGGAACACGGGATCACGCCCGCCACGATCGTAAAACAGATCCATGACATTCTGGAGCGCGAGATTGACCCCTCCTATGAGGAGGAGAAAATGCTGGCGCAGATTGAAGGCGAATTGAAACTCTCTGCGGTTAAGAACCGAGCGGACGCGGTGGAACAGATCAAGAAAGCCATGCTCACAGCGGCACAAAACCTGGAATTTGAAAAGGCGGCGCTGCTCCGCGACCGGATGCTTGCTTTGGAATCCGGAGCGTCGCCTGATGCTATCCGCCAGCGAAAGAAAGAGGACCGCGATGCGGCCAAAGGAAAAGTCACACGGATGAAGCGCAGGCGGTGATTGGATGACGCGCACTCTCGCTGCATCGCTTCTCTTTGTTTTTCTGAGCGCTGGCTGCATCGGCTTTCACGTTACCTCGGAACGTGTGAAGCATGACTACGGCCCGGACACAGATCTGAAAGTGTGCTTTATAGCGGAAACTGGTGTTACAGAAGAACAGGTACACGAGCTCGCGAGCGATTGGTCGGAAGAGCTGGTTCCGTACAAAATCCGTGTGAAAGTGGCCGGTTACCGGAGTATGGACAGGCCCGGCTTTTTTTCAAGCTCCGTGATGCGTTATCTCTATTCGCAGCCTCTGCGGGCTCCCTGTGACCGGATTGTTTTCTTGATTGGTCGTGAAGCGGGTGACGTGGCATTTGAGGCCGCGGCCGTGGGTGTTTTCTTCACCGTGGGTCTCAAGTTTGAAGTGCACGGTGCGGTGGAGCTTGCCACCCGGACCCGCGGATGGGTCAAAGCAAAGTACGTGGAGCTCTTGCAGCTCATCTTCTCCAGTCCACGGTCAACCATGATTCACGAAGGGTATCATCTGCTGGGATGCAGTCACTCGTTCACGTTGACGGAGTGTTACGGCCGCATTGCTAAGCTCAAAGCGGCGCTGGCCTCCCCGGGGCGCGAGCCGGATTTCTTTCCGTCTTTTGGATACGACGGTAAGATTCTTTTCTCGCGTGATGCGGTTAACTACGCCTTTGGATTTCTCCCTGAATGAGCGATGCGCTCTCCGGAAGTTTTGCAGACAACCTGTCTCTCCCGGTCCACCGCTGGTTCCGCTACTCGGCGGGCTTTTCGGGCGACTGGGCGCGGTCGGTGATCGCAGATCACCTTGAGGAACATTCCCGCGTGCGCGTGCTGGATCCTTTCTGCGGTTCCGGTACAGTGATGATTGCGGCGGACAGTCTGGACGCTCCGAGTGTCGGTTTGGATGCGCATCCTTTTGTGTCAAAAATTGCCAATGTAAAATCACGCTGGGCGCAATCGGCGGGACTTACGGAAGCGGCATCGGCGCTCCTGTCGGCCGCCAAGCGAAAAAAGCCCCGGAAGATTCGTCCGCCTGATCTTCTGGTCCGCTGCTATGATCCGCAGGCGCTGGAGCGACTCCTTGCCCTTCGCGCCTCGCTTGAGGATACGCTTAATAGTCACGATTCGGTCGTTCGCGATCTCCTGTGGCTTGCGATAACGTCAATTCTCCGAAAGTCGGCGCGAGTGGGAACAGCGCAGTGGCAGTACCTCCTCCCGAAGAAAACAAAGGCGGCGGCGGGGGATCCATTTGATCTGTTTGCGCGCCAGATTGACATCATGCGGGATGACATCGATGCCATGACCGCGGCAGGCGCAAAGGCGCGGTCCGCCGTGCTTGAAGGAGGCGATGCGCGCTCCTGTCCGTCTGTAAAGACCGCGTCCGTCAGTCTCGTTCTCACATCGCCCCCGTATCCCAACAATTACGATTACGCGGATGCTGTCCGGCTCGAGATGACGTTCTGGGGGGAAGTGGAAACGTGGGGGGACCTGCACCAGTCGGTCAGAAAGCGACTGATGGTCT
>JACPZR010000145.1 GCA_016195395.1 Spirochaetia bacterium | reverse complement strand
TCGCAGGTCCATGAAATGGTGGATTACATCAAGGCTGCGGCCCAGAAGGCGGGCCTCAAGCGCGAAATTCCCATCCACGTGCTGATCGAAACGCACGGAGCGCTGCGGGACGCGGAAGAAATGGCATCGATCCCCTGGGTTCAGGTGCTGGACTTTGGCTTGATGGACTTCATTTCCGGACACCATGGCGCCATATCATTGGCCAACATGAAAAGCCCCGGCCAGTTCGAGCACGAACTGCTCCGCCGTGCCAAGGCACACGTAGTGGCGGCGGCCCTGGCTCACGGCGTCATTCCGGCGCACAACGTTACACTCGACCTCAAGAACTATGAGCAGACCAAAGCGGACGCCGGACGCGCTCGGAACGACTTTGGATTCCTGCGCATGTGGTCCATCTATCCCACGCAGATCGATGCGATTGTGGAAGCCATGAAGCCGAACTATCAGGAAGTAGAGAAAGGGGTTCAGGTCCTCCTGAAGGCCCAGGACGCAGACTGGGGTCCCATCCAGCACGACGGCGAACTTCATGACCGCGCAACATACCGCGGTTTCTGGACGCTTGTCCAGCAGGCGAAAGTCTCCGGCGAAAAACTCCCGGAAGAGGCAGTGAAGCGCCAAGATAAACGTATAAGCATTCATGCATGACTTTGGAGGTTAAGCACGAAATGAAGAAGATAATTCTTCCCGTTCTCATGGTTGTTGCCCTGATCGCGGGAGTCACCCAGCTGTCCGCGGAATCCCCCTGCCAAGGGTTGGCAAAGGACCAGTGCACAAGCAACGACAAGTGCAGCTGGCACAACGAAGGCACTAGAAAAGACGGCGGCAAGATCGCTGCGCACTGCCAGGCCAAACCCGGTCAGGCAAACGGCGACAAAAAAGACGAGCCGAAAAAGGATCCCAAGAAGGACGTCAAAAAAGACGAACCCAAGAAAGATCCAAAACACGATCCCAAGCATGACCCCAAAAAGGACGTGAAGAAGGACGAGCCGAAAAAGGATCCCAAGAAAGACGTCAAAAAAGACGAGCCCAAGAAAGATCCTAAGCACGATCCCAAAAAGGATCCTAAGAAAGACGTCAAAAAGGATGATCCAATGTCCCACCACGGTGCTATAAAGAATGAATGAAACGCACCCAACGCTCCCAACCGTGCATTGTCCTCGCCGGAACCATGCCCGTTGAACTGCCTCCCATAGACACAGACCCCGCCCGCTATCGTCCTCACCGCCGTGTTCTGGCGTTGCTGGATGCGGGGTGGAACGCTTTCGTGAGGGAGCAGGGGGGAGCCGGTAGAGCTGTGGTCTCAATGACGCGGCACGTAGGGATGAGGACTTCCGTGTCCATAGACATTGATAGGATACTCGCAGGTCTCTGCCCTATCCCTGAAGCGTTTGTGGACGCGCTCGGGATTGGTATGTGGTCGATTGCATTGGCGCATGAATGGGACAGGCGGGAATTTGAAGCTGCTCTTCTGGGGGGCCGATTTCCTACCAAGCTGTACTTTCAACTGGAAGAAGGGATGTTCCACTGCATGCCTCTTCCTCCGGGAACAAAGGAACAAGCCGCAGTCCGAGTGGTGACCGTGGCCATCCGGCGCGGGCGGATTCGCGCACCCGGTGTTGTGTCCTATCCGCAGCTCAAAGACATATGGGTGCGCGCGGACGGCCGTACGGAAGTACTGCACCATCCGGAGATGTTCACCTCCGGAGGCAGCATACAACTCTGGCAGGGCGGCCCGGCATCCCGGGTGATTCCGTTTCCGCCTCTGCGTCCTACGCGACGGAGTACTTCTTCGCGTACTCCGTCAGGGACACAGGCTTGATCTTTGAAGCGTTGCCCGCCGTCCAAAATTCTTTGAACCGCGCCGCGCAGACGTCTTCCATTGCCTTGATGGCCGGCTTCAGGAATGTGCGGGGATCAAACTCCGCCGGGTTCTTTGACATCATTTCACGGACGGCCGCTGTCCATGCAAGGCGGAGGTCTGTGTCAATGTTGACCTTGCGCACACCGGACTTAATGCCTTTCTGAATCTCTTCTACCGGGACTCCGTATGTTTCCGGGATCTTCCCGCCAAATTCATTGATCTTGAGCCGGAGTTCTTCAGGCACGGAGGATGAGCCGTGCATCACAAGGTGCGTATTGGGCAGTCGCTTATGAATCTCTTCAATGCGCGTGATCACGAGCACTGAACCGGTAGGCTTCTTCTTGAACTTGTAAGCCCCGTGGCTGGTTCCAATGGCCACAGCCAGCGCATCGACGCCTGTATCTTTGACAAATCGCTCTGCTTCGTCCGGGTCTGTGAGGAGTTGTTCGCGGGTGAGGGTTCCTTCCGCTCCATGCCCATCTTCTTTGTCACCCTTCATGGTCTCGAGCGAGCCCAGGCATCCCAGTTCTCCTTCCACGCTGACTCCGATGGAATGCGCCACTTTGGTCACGTCCTTGGTGACCCGCACGTTATGTTCGTAGTCCGCGACAGTCTTTGCGTCTTCCTTCAGGGATCCGTCCATCATGACGCTTGTGAATCCCAGCCGGATGGCTGAAAAGCAGGTGGCAGGGCTGTTCCCGTGGTCCTGGTGGAGCGACACGGGGATTCCCGGCCATGTCTCCTCCGCGGCAAGGATCAGGTGTCTAACGAAGTTTTCGCCCGCATAGGAGCGTGCGCCACGCGACACTTGAAGAATCACGGGGCTGTCAGTCTTATGGGCCGCATTCATGATCGCAAGAACCTGCTCCAGGTTGTTCACGTTGAACGCGGGGACGCCGTAACCGTTCTCGGCGGCGTGATCTAGCAGAAGGCGCATGGGAACCAAAGCCATTTGAGGACTCCTTAAACGTAGGGGCGGACGAAAGTCATCCGCGATGGATTAGGCAAAATCATACGCGCGGGCAGTAAAGGAATTTTTCAAGGACGCCGCCCATTCGCTTGGAAGGGGGCCCAGGCGATTTCAGGAGGCGGGCATCATGGCATCAATTGTGCGGAAATGGCCGGAACGGAAGCTACCAAACACGCTCGTACTTGCCGCGCCGGTGGTCCGGGGTCAGGGCAGCCACAGTACGATTGAGATCTCCGCCAAACTGTTTCAAAACCGCGTTGATTTTAGTGCGCATCCGCATAACGGAGTAAAAAGAACGCCCGAATTTTTCTGCAAAGTCCGCGCTCGTCATTTCTTCCATGCGTCGGATCATTTCCGCAATTTCTTTGCGGCTCCATGATCGTGGTGTGGGCCGCGAACGGAAGTCCATCTGGCTGTAACGTTCTCTCTTTTTGGGCTGGTGGATCAAACGGTCTTGGAAACGGCGCAGATCATCTGTGCTGTAGCCGTGCTTTTCTTTCCATGCGCTGGTTACCCGTCTCTTTGCTCCACGATCTCCTTTCCAGCGACTCAGTGCCACGACAAAATCATGAGGGTTCTTGATGCGCAGGAGCTTGTCTTTCATGGCATAGCCAAACTCCAGATTCGGGTCAGACAGTCCAGCACGAAAATCGTTTCTGGACATCGCAACATGGTCAACCCCGCAGCCGGGCAGAGTCCCGCTTCCCGGCCGCCAAGTCTTCCATCTGGGTCACTACGGTATCGAGTTCCGCTGCCAAAGCGCTCCATGCGCCGCCTCTGAACTTGTTTTTGAAGATGTCAGCAAGAGTGCGGTAGTACCAGAGACTCTGTTCCTGCCTGGGTCGGAATCGTTTCCACAGGTCAGGACCGATGGTCATGAGCCCGTTGACGATAGATCTGGCGTTATGCAGCTTGTCCGCGCAGGAAACCAGGAGCGTGCCTTGATCGTCAGTGGACTGGAGATGTTCTATGTAGGCTCGTTTGCGTTGTTCCCAGGGTTTCTTTCCGGCAGGCTCAGTCTCCATCGAGTCGGAACATCCGCGCACAATGCGCGCCACTTCGTCTCCAAAGCGCTGCTCAATTTCGGACAGGATGGTGAGGCCGCCGTGATCCTCAACTGCGTCATGCAGGAGCGCCGCGATCATCTGGTTTTCTGTCCCGCCCGCTTCTCCCACGATGGAGGCCACGGCCATCAGGTGCGTGATATAAGGGATTTCAGTTCCCTTGCGCACCTGGGTCTGGTGGAGCGTCGCAGCGTATTCGAACGCCTCCATCAGCGCCGATGAATACAAGGGCTTCATACGAAAAGAGAAAGCGGCAGGGTTCACTGTGTCAAGAGGTTGACGGCGCTGGTTCTGTTGTTTTCGCTGATCCGCTATGTCTAGGAGTCGTTCCGGGACTGCGGTTTGTCTCAACGCAGCGTTCTTTGGTTTCTACTGTCACACTGGTTTTGTGCGCGGTCTGCAGAGAATTGGTGTTTCGCCGGACAGGGTGACTGGTTCTTCCGCTGGAGCTTTGGCCGGCGCGCTCTTCTGTGCGGGCGTGGATCTGGACAAGGCGGCGGAGGACCTCCTCCGCCTCAGAAAGAGCGACTTTTGGGAGGGAGGATGGACTTGGCAGGCTCTCAAGATTCTCCGCCACGGCTGGCGGTCCTATTCGGGTCTATTGTCCGGCCGTCGCATCCGGGAGATATTGAACCGCTACATGGGCGGCCGGATGCTTCACGAGCTGCACCCTCCGCTTGGAGTGGCTGTCTCTAACCTGACCGTCGGGTCGCGGCAGCTCCTGACCCACGGGAACGTCGTGGATGCCGTGATGGGTTCCATAGCCTTTCCCATGCTCTTGGAGCTTCAGGAGATTGACGGGGAGCATTTTTTGGACGGCGGCATTGCGGACCCTGAGCCTATCCGTGAGCTCATTCTTGATCCGCACATCGATAGAATCATCGTTCACGAAATCGCCTCACAGAATCCTCCCCCGTCGAGCCGGCTTGGCATGGCGCTGCGTTCCGGTGTGAGCGTGATAGAGAAAGAGACGCGTGAATTGAAGGAACTGTTGGCGCAGGCG
>JACPZR010000144.1 GCA_016195395.1 Spirochaetia bacterium | reverse complement strand
TGGTGCGTGAGCTGTAATGCGCATAAGAAAATCCAAATTCCATGTGAAAGATCCACGGCCATCGAAAGCGCATGAAGAAACCGCCGCCGATGTTGGGATCCAGCACTTGGTCCAGAGCCGTTCCAGGGACGGGGTTGGATGCGCCCACCCAAAAGCCGAATTCCGGATAGTATTTGCTCTGGCGCTGCGTAGCTGTCTGGGTTTGAGCGCCCAGGGGCGAGAATCCCCCTGCGAAACCGCAAAGAAGGGCCGCCAAGACCAGCTGTGGGAGCGCCCGCTCCGCCATTTTGCGTCCAATTTTCATTTAATCCGGAATAACTAACGTACAACTACCCCATTTTTTTCAGGAGGCAGAAGTTCAATCAGAATAAACCTCCGTGTCCTTTGCGCGCCGGCCAAACAAAGGGTAGTCATCCGCTGTACAGAGGCCCTGAACGCCCGGCATAGTTCGATAATAGGCAGCCCGGAAATAGAGTCCGTGCGGCGGCGCTGTCATTCCCGCTGTCATTCTGTTCTGCGATGCAAGAATGTCGCCGAGCAGGGCCGACGTGCGGCCGGAGGCTTTGTCCAAAATGGTTCCCACAAGAATCCGTATCATGTTGTGAAGAAATGCGTTCCCTCGGATGGAGAAAATGACGAGGTCGGTTCTGCCGGTGATGGACTCCGAAGCCTTCCGGAGCGACATGCGGTCCACGTATCTCTTTGTATTCTCTTCGCGGTAGACATGCCTTGTGAAACTTTTCCAGTCCAGCTCCCCCAGCATTTGACCCAGCTCCCCGTTGATTTGTTCAACAGGGATGTGCTCGCGGAACCAGAGGGCTTTGCCGCGCAGATGCGGGGAGGGGACGGCGGCATTCCAGATCAAGTATTCGTATTCGCGCGCCACGCAGCTGAATCGGGCATGGAAATCATCCGGAACCGCGGTGATATGAAGGATCTGGACCGAGCGGCCCAGCATGCTGTTCATGGAATATACAAAACGATAGGTGTCAATAATTGACGTGCACTCAAAAGAAGCCACCTGCCCCGTTGCATGCACGCCGGAATCTGTGCGCCCCGCGGGATGAAATGTGACTGTTTCCCGGAGGATGGTTTGAGCGCACCGTTCAAGCGCCGCCTGTACGGTGTCCGCGTTCTCTTGAATCTGAAAGCCGGCCAGGTCCGTTCCGTCGTACTCAATGACGACAGCGTAGCGCGGCATGGACCGATTACTTCGTGGGCCCGGGCGCGGCCGGTGTCACGCCCATGAGCTCATCGAGCTGGTTCGACAGCACTTCGTAGAGATCTTTGGCCATGTCGATGATGACGGACGGTTTGCTTTTTGAGGCCTTGCCCATGCCGTAGAGTTTTCCAAGGTACCGCTTACAACGGTCCAAGACTTCGATCTTCTTTTCTTTGGTGGGCGCGAGCTGGTCCAGGAAGCGTCGTGTCAAATATCCGTTGAGATAGATGACGCCGTCAAAGGCCCAGTTGTTGTCTGTGTCCGGGCCCAGGAGATTCTGGAACTGCTCCACGGGTTCTTTGCCGGTGCTCATGATGTCCAGTGTGGGCGAATAGTAGAACACAGCTTTTTGATAGAGGAAGTCCCGGATCTTGTCAAAGTTCATCGTGGGAAATTCTTCATGCATGTCCCCAAAGAGCCACGCCCCCCGGATCGACGAGATCGCTTTTTTGGGTGTTGGCGCTACGCCGGAGTTTCGGAGTTGGTAGCAGTCGATCGCCAGCACGTACGACGCAGCGCCCAGAACAAGGTTCCGGTCTTCGTTAAAATCAACGGGTCCCACAATCTTCTCAATGCCGGTGCGACGGTCCATCACCGTGCGCTTCAACCGTTCAATTTCATCCGGCCCCAGCATGTTAAAATCGTTGGGAAACGACGCAAAGAGGCACTGCGGACAAACGACCATTGCGTAAGCCAGCGGGTAGACCTTGCCGAACTTTTTATTCAGGTCATACAAGCGGCGGAGTTCTGCCGTAAGCTTGCCGGCAATCAAGCGCCCCCCGCCCGAGTGGAGCTGCTCGCGCTGGAATTCAAAATTGCATACCTTGCACTGGGTCTTATCCTTCAGTCGGTACGAAATCGCTTTCTTATTGGAAGTGTCTTTGGCGGCGGCTTTCAGCATGCTTCGGAAGGGAGGCTCGTCCGACGGGGTGCTTCGTCAAGCAGATTCAGGCGCACTTGTCAGGGCAGAGGCGTGTGGTCCCGCGATGAGACATAAGCCCTATCCATACCCATGCCCATCCACGGGTGTGCGGCTATTCTGCAGGCGCCCCGGCCTCCCGCAGGGCGCCCCAGACACCGGCGGTGCTCCCAAAAAATCTTGCCACCTGTCACGATTCGGCCAATCCTATCCGATACATGGATGGGAAGGCGGCTTCTAACGGTCGGCCCATTGGATAATCTCATGAGAAAGCAATTGTTCATTTCGACAATCCTACTGGCGGGCTTCATGCTGGCGCGACCTCCTGTGCTGGGGGGCGAGTCCGTGGCTGACAAGGCCTCAGATAAGCGGACTGAGTTGATTTCCTATCTCCGGGACGTGCGTCCCATGATCATGAACTTCCCGTGCGAGCCGTATCCAGCCTGCCTGCCTCCCGCGGATTCCAAAACCGAACCCGAACGTCTCAAAGCATACAATGCCATCAAGCGTATCTATCAGGAAGGCCTTGTCTACTTCTACGAGCGCAACTATGTGAATGCTTACAGTCGCTTCTTGGATGCTCAAGCGCGCACAGAGCAGCTGTTGGAGAGCGTTTCCCAGTCGTATCTGGACCGCACGGAACAGATGTTGCGCGACTCCATCGAAAAGAAGAATCCCAACGATACAGCGGATTTTGCCATCACTGATATTTCCGTGGAGATGGGACCTTCGTCCAAGCTGCGCCGCGATTTCAAGATCAACCGCGAAGCGCCGGATGAAACGCGCCGGTATGATCCCCGCACCTATCACTACGTATTGGCCAAATACGAAATCGAAAAGAACATGGCGATGGGTTATCAGACCCTTGGCGCTGCCCGCGATGCGCGCATCAAAGCGCTGATGGTGGACAAGAACCTTGCGTCGCACCAGAAAATTGAGCCCCACCACAGAAAGCTCCGGATCGAGTGCTATGTGGCTTCCATCAACCTGGCAAGACAGGCCAAGAGAAATGCCGAGTTTATTTTCCAGCTCAAATACCCGTATGACAACTACGCCCTTATGAACCCCACGGGGAAGACAGAGAAGAAGCCCAATCAGGCTCAGGAAGTGCCGGAGATCGCGGGCAGTAAAATGAACTGGGCCAAGAATCCGTTTGTGCTGCCCAAGGACCTGAACCCGGTGTTTGACCTGCGCCTTCCGGAAGTGTACCGACGCGATGCGGTGGACACCCGCAACATGGTCTACAATGACGAAGTGGATGTGAATATCAAGTTCAGATACTTCCAAGGCAAACCGCCCACGGAAGAAATCAAAGGCGATACAAAGCAACCAGACACCAAGCCCACCAAATAGAGCGGCTTGCTTAAAGGCGGATCCAACAGGGTCCGCCAGCCGCACTTCTACAACCTGATTAAAGTCATCCCAACATTTTTCCCCCTTTCGCGATCGTTTCCCTTTTTTTGTTGCGCTAACATACTTCTTTGAGTCTAATAACTTCGGACTATGGCAACGGGCGCTATTCCTCGCGTTATCATTGTGGACGACGATGCCGTGATGGCTACGTATCTGGCCGGCCTATTGCGCCAGGCGGCCATCGAAGTGAAGACAGTGACGGACTCATCCAAGGCGTTGGAGGAGCTTGAGGCGTTTCGCCCGGACACAGCCATCCTTGATATCATCATGCCGGGCAAAGACGGTTACGAGATTTGCCGGAGCATCCGTCAGGAGCTGGGAAGTC
>JACPZR010000143.1 GCA_016195395.1 Spirochaetia bacterium | reverse complement strand
GGTGGTCTTGAGGAGTTCAAGCATGTATGGGATGGCGTCACGGAGGGTATCGAGGTACACGCGCAGTGTGTTGAACACGTGCTTTGTGCGTTCGGCGTCCTTTTTGATCTCCGCCCCAATCAGTGGGTTCTTCTGGAGAAACGGAACCGCTTCTTCCCAGGCCCGCTCAATGGGCAGGTGTCGGATATACTTATTGTTGAGCCAGTTTAGTTTGGACTTGTTGTTTACGAACTTCTTCAGCTCTTCCGGTGAAAAAGCCGCTGGGTTGAACGACTCCGATTCCTCCGCCGCTTCCTGGGATTTGTCAGTGAGGAAAAAGTCGAACATGGCGGGACTCTTGGAGCAACGGGCCAGGTCGAACTTCTTTTCCAGACCGCCGTCCGGCATGAATTCAGCCGCGTCTTCCGGATACCAGCCCAGCAGGGCCATGTAGTTGGTAAAGGCTTCCGAGAGATATCCCAGATCCCGGAAAAACAGGACCGATGTGGCGCCTTTGCGCTTGGAAAGCTTCTTGCGGTCCATGCCGACGATCTCGGACAGGTGCGCATAGGCCGGCGTTGGGAGTTTGAGAGCCTGATGAATCAGGATCTGGCGCGGAGTATTGGAGAGATGACCCACGCCGCGGATAACGTGAGAGATCTTCATTTCATAATCATCTACAACAACAGCGTAGTTGTAGGAAGGAAAGCCGTCCGACTTTACGATGATGAAGTCCCCAATCAAGCGTGCGTCAAACTTGACGCGTCCCTGCACCATGTCATCTACCACCACCTCTCCAGGATTTACGCGGAATCGGATGGCGAACTTCTGACCAGCTTTCTTCTTTTCGTTGACTTCTTTTTCTGACAAGCCCCGGCATTTTCCGTCATAGATATGCGGCACGCCCTTGAACTTTGCAGCGCCCTGTTTGGCTTCCAATTCCTGGTCCGTGCAGAAACAGGGATATGCCATTTTTTCGCGGATCAGGGTGTCTGTATAACGTTGATAGATCTCAAGCCTCTCGGACTGTCGGTATGGTCCCACGGGGCCGCCCTGCTCGGGGCCTTCTTCGGCATGTATTCCCAACCAATCCAGAGATTCCAGAATGAGTTTTTCCGACTCAGGTGTGGAGCGTTCTTGGTCCGTGTCCTCTACTCTGATGATGAACGTGCCGCCTTGGGCGCGGGCGTAGAGGTAGTTGAACAGAGCGGTTCTTGCCCCACCAACGTGAAGGTATCCTGTGGGGGAGGGAGCAAAGCGGGTGCGTACTTGTTGTTTCATCGAATATTCTGCAGGTGGCCGCGGAGGCCTTCTTTGGTGATGTGGAGGACGGCGCTCCACGAGGTTTCATTGTCTTTTACGAACTTGACCATTTTGCCATTGGTTTCTATCAGCTTGCGGACTTCTTTCTGTCCAAAGTCTGAAATCTGCCGGGGCATGAATGGCTCCTGAACCATCAGGTTGAATGCCTTCTGACGGGCCGTGGAGTCCGCAAGTTTCAGCGCTTCCTGTTCCGAGTTCGCGACGACGGTCACAAACACCTGATACGTGGAACTCGAAACCATCCCGTTCTTCTTCATCTCCAACGGGATGTCATTACGCCGTCCGTCGTTCTGACCGGACCGGCACATAGGTAGAAGGCACAGCACGAGGGCGGCTGTGACAACGGCCGTTCTATTCATTTCAATCCTTCCGGGCGAAAAGTCACGCGCTGCATACGGACCAGCGCCGGAATATCCGTGCCCTCGATGCGATACACCACGGTACACGTTTCTGACTCGCGCGCGTCCTGTAAAGCAATGTATCCTGTGCCAAGCAGCGCTTCAAAGTCCAATTCTCCTCTGATAAAGTCGCGCTCCGTAAAGGAAAACGGGTAGTCGTCCTCAAATCGCGAGCCTGTCAAAGAAGGACCGCTCTTGCGGGCTTTGATCATGAAGCGTGTATGAAGAATGACACGGAGGGCGCGCCTTTTGGCTTTGGACTCTGCTTCGCGGATGCATTCCTGTCTGCCCTGCTCCAGCGTAAGGGATGGTCCCGTATTTGCTTTGGCGATGGTCTGCAGGACATCCGGGGAGAGGAAGCCTTCATCCTTGTAGTTGTACTGAACACGGTCCGCGTACACCACCTGTGAGGGGCGACAGGCCGGCAGCATCCCCAGACCGACTAACGTCAAAGGCAGAAGCAAGTGTAACACCCGCGCCTTCGAAAGGTGATCACCCTGTCCGTGGACTCTTCTATTTCTGGTCAAATCCAGTACGCTCCAACTTGACTACGACCTCGACGTGCGGAGTCCGCGGGAAGAAATCAAATACAGCCATACCCGCAGGCACAAACTCAGAGCGCAACAATCCTGCAAGGTCGCGGTTCAACGTGTGGGGGTTGCAGGAGGAGTAGATGATCGTTTCGATGCCGGAACCGCACACCGCCCGCACAAGCTCGTCTTTCATTCCCGTGCGCGGCGGGTTCACAAGGAGCAGGCGGCAGTTCTCTAACGCGGGAATGTCGTGGTATATGTCGCTCCGGTGGAACGATCCCTGCATGGCCCTGGCACGGAAGTTCAATCTGGCGGCATTCAACGAGCGCGGAGACGACTCGTAGCCTGTGTAGTGACCAAGATGATTGCGACAGTAGCCGCCGATGATCCCGCTCCCGCAAAAGAGCTCAACCGTGTCCATTTTCTCCGACGGGAGCCACCGCTCAATCCTGTCCAGCCAGCTGGAAACAAGGAAGCGGTTTACCTGAAAAAAACCGTCGGCGGGGAACTCCCATTGAAAGTGATCCGACCCGCTTCGTGCGCCTGCATGACGCTCCACCTGTTCGCGCACCGTGATTCCGTTCGCGATCTGGTCCGGGAGGTACACGTTTTCAAATGTCTCGCGAAAGCGAAGTTTTCCCACATCGCGGGTCTCGCCTCCTTTGAACGGCGCCTCAAAGTGGACCACCGCTTTGTTGAGTTTCTCGGTGAGCTGGTGACAGCCCGACTCCGGAAGCGGCACCAGCCGGTTCGACTGGAGTGAAAAGAATCCAAGGCGGCCTGCCTCTGCCTGGATCTGCACGTGATTTCTGTAATGATCAGGCTCTGCGGAGTAGATCTCCGGGCCCTTTTCACCTGCGCAGAGGGACACATGTTTTAGTTCACGCAATAGGCGGAGTTTCAGCTGAACTTCTTCGTCATAGGTCATGTGTCGGAATGAACACCCGCCACATTCCGGAAATGCGGGGCAGTCGGAAGGTGTCCGATTAACGCTGGCCTGCTCAATCTGGAGGGTCAAAGCGAACGCGTGCGACTGGGTCGTCTTTACGATCCGCGCACGAACCGTTTCGCCGGGGAGCGCGCCATGAAGAAACACGGGGAGATTTTCCTCTGTGTGGCACAGAGTGTAACCGTTTTGAACCCACTTGTGCGGCCGCAGAGTCAGGGTATCACCTACCAAGGGCGGCGGCGTGTTCCCGGCCTGAGTGTGTGCGTAGTCCTTCTGCATGTGCTGCTTTCCGGGCGGAGCTTGTATGTCAAAATATGACAGCCAGGGCGACGGCTATTCGTCTTCAAACAAGCGGGATTCGCGCTCGTCCTCGCCCTCTTCTTCAATGGGCTTCCGCTCCACCGTCCCGGCGCCTTTGGTTTCCAGATACTCGAGCCGCTTCTCCGCCACAGAGAGCATTTCCATGCAGGTCTTGCGGAGTTCCATGCCTTTCTCGTAGGCTTGGATGGACTCCTCCAAGGTGAGATTTCCACCTTCCAAGGAGCGGGTAATGGTCTCCAGCTCCTCCAAGGCTTCCTCAAAGCTTACACGGGATTTCTTGGTCATGGCGTTCTGCGAAAGTATTCTTATGTGCGGCTTGCGGCAAGACGAAAAATCAGCGCCTGAAAATTTGCCGACGGTCTGCGTCCGCGCCGCCCAAAAATCTTTACGGAGTCCGCCACGAAGCGTTCCGGCTCGTAGAGGCCGCCCGTCACGCCCCATGCAAGCGGCGGCACATAGACCGACGGCGCTCCGCCAAAGACGTTCGCGCCGGTGTCGAGGACAGACCCGGTAGTGATCATGGTGCCGATGGCGGTTTTCACGCAGTCAGCAATCATGGATCCCAGTTTGATGCGGCCTGTTTGTGTCGTTTCAACCTGTGGCGTTTTCAGATTCGGGAGAAATTGCGCGGGCGCCTTGAGTCGGATTTCCCCGTAATTGTTTTTTAGGTCCGACGTCGTAGTGAGAGCGCCCAAGTTCACCCAGCTGCCGGCGATCGTGTGGCCCACAAACCCTTCGTGGTGTTTATTGGTGAAGTCTTGGATGATGGAGTTTTCTACTTCGCCCCCAATGCGAGAGCCCTGCCCAATGATGGAGCCGCCGGTGATCCTCGCGTCATCGATGCGGCACTCCCGGCCTATGTAGAGCGGTCCCTGCAAATACGAGAACGACGAGATTTGCGCGCCCGCGTCTATCACGACCGGCCCCTCGCGCGTATCCATCACTACGCCGGGAAGAATGACTGCACTGGGATGGATCAACAGATCTTTTGCCGGGCCCACACAATGAAACTCCGGCCTCACACCGCCCCAGTCAGCAAGCCGCAGGGAACTCATATCCGACGCAAGGCGCGTCCCCACATCATCGAGCATGGTGAGGGGGTCCGGCGCATGAACTGATTCGTGATCCGGCGAATCGGAACTTGCCGCGCCCGTTGCATAAGCCCGCGCGGAAATCATGTTCTCATCTTCCGCAATCCATCGTTCCTGCTCGGGATCAGAATGTGTGTAGAGAAACTGCGCATCTGGATGCTTTAGACGGAGGCGTTCCAGGCGTGTATAGATACCATCGCGCAGGGAGAAGCTTGAGCGGAGGCGCAGCAGCGGACGCGCGTGCGCCGCCTCCGTTTCAATGAGACGGATAACGTTAGACACGACTATTCCACTGTGACGGATTTTGCAAGGTTCCGGGGTTGGTCCGGTTCGCAGCCGCGCTCAAGGGCCGTATAATAGGCCAGGAGTTGGAGCGGCAATACGGCGAGAATCGGCGCCAGGTAGTCAGGGCATTCAGGGATGGCGAAACTGTAGTCGCTCATGGCGGGCACTTTTTCGTCACCCTCGGTGCAGATCGCAAGGATTTGTCCTTTGCGGGCCTTGACCTCTTCGATATTGGAAACCATCTTTTCGTAAATCTCGCACTGGGTGGCAATGCAGACGACCGGGACGTGTTCCGTAATCAGCGCAATGGGGCCGTGTTTGAATTCGCCGCCGGCATAACCCGATGCGTGGATATAGCTGATCTCTTTGAGCTTGAGAGCGCCTTCCAAAGCGGTGGGGTGGTGAAAGGAGCGTCCCAGAAAGACAAAGTCGCGCTTTTCGGCGAAGTCTTTGGCCCAGCCTTTGATGATATCCGCTTTGGCGAGAACCCGTTCCATGAGTTCAGGAAGGCGCCGGATTTCCTCGTACATCTTCTCTCTCTCATCGTCTGGAATCAGCCATTTGATGCCGGCCAGGTACAGCGAATACAACAGTAACGTTACGACTTGAGCGGTGTACGCCTTGGTTGAGGCGACGCCGATCTCCGGCCCGGCCATCAGGTCAATGAACGCGTCTGATTCACGGGCTATGGTTGAATTCTTGTTGTTCACGAAAGACAGCACGCGGCAGAACTTAGCCTTGGCTTCGTGGACGCCGGCCAGAGTATCCGCCGTCTCTCCGCTCTGGGAGATAGCCATGACCATAGTGTCGCCTTCGGCGATCGGGTTGCGGTAGCGGAACTCGGACGAGATGTCCACCTCGGTTGCGATCTTTGTATAACGTTCCAGGAACAAGCGGCCTACAAGGCCCGCATGCCACGATGTGCCGGCTGAGGTGATGAGAATGCGGCTGACGCGTCCCTGATAGTCCATGGGCAGATTTGTTTCAGGGAAATTGATCCGTCCGTCCTGGATGCGGTTGGAGAGGATACGACGGATAACGTCCGGCTGCTCGTAGATTTCCTTGAGCATGAAGTGGTCATACCCGCCCTTGTCGAGCTGGGCAACGTCCATGTCGATCTTCTTGAGTTGAAAAGGAATGGGGGCGCCCGTTCCGTTATGCAGCTGGAGCCCCTTAGCCGTGATCCAGCCCCACTGTTCGTTCTCAATGATGATCTGCTCTTTGGCTGCCGGGATAATGGCACTGACATCGCTTGCCAGGAAGGTTTCGTTCTTGCCCATTCCAAATACCAGCGGGGATCCGTTCCGGGCAAAATAGACGCGGTCCGGTTCGTTTTCGATGAGCATCACGAATGCGTACTTGCCTTCGAGCGAGGCCACAACAGCTTGGAGTGCCTCCGGCGCCTTCTTCCCGCGCTTCATCTGCTCTTCCATCATGTGCGGGATGACTTCTGTGTCCGTCTGTGAATGGAAGACGTGGCCGGTTTTCAGGAGTTCGTGGCGCAGGGCATGGTGATTTTCTATGATTCCGTTGTGGACTACAGCCACCTTTCCGCTCCCATCCACATGGGGGTGAGCGTTAACGCGATTGGGTTCCCCGTGAGTGGCCCAGCGGGTGTGGCCGATTCCGACGCTTCCTTCCACGGGCCGGTCGTGCAGGAGTTCTTCCAGGTCTTTGATCTTTCCGCGCTCTTTACGGATTTCAAGCTCGCCCTTGTCCACTACAGCGATGCCTGCGGAGTCATATCCGCGGTATTCCAAGCGGGTCAAACCGACGAGGAGCACCGAATCCACCGATTTGGGGCCAATGTAAGCGACGATCCCACACATGCGGCCACTTTTTCATGGTGCAGGCACGCATCAACTCAGATTATGAGGGGTTGGCGTGACGCAGTTGGCTCCACAAGTACTAGTGTATCCATGTCGCTACACATGTGCAAATTTGATTCAGCGACTCTCTCCTAATGTCAACCCCAATCGGCTTTCGACGGTGTCCCTGTAACACACCGGCCGCATGCCATACGACATCGCTTTAGCGGCGATTTTTTCTGTTGACCGCAGACCAGGCCGCGGCGGCGCGATGTGACCTTGGAAACAATCTTTCAATCCTTCCTCTTGGTGGCGATCACGGAGATGGGAGACAAGACGCAGCTTCTTGCCCTCGTGCTTGCCAGTCGCTTCAAGAAGCCGTGGGTGATCATGGCTGGAATTCTTACCGCTACCGTTCTAAACCACCTGCTGGCCTCGTTCGCCGGCGCTTGGCTTTCGAATACAATCCCGCCCGATTATATGCGTTACGGACTGGCGGTAACGTTTTTCGTATTCGCTGCGTGGGTACTCGTGCCTGACAAGGACGGGGAAGAGAAAACGTACTCGGGGTACGGCGCGTTCCTCACGACTACGATCAGCTTTTTTCTTGCGGAGATGGCGGACAAGACGCAGCTCTCAACAATCGCACTGGCGGCCAAATATCATAACGTCTTTCTGGTAACGACGGGCACAACGCTCGGCATGCTTTTCTCAGACGGCCTTGCAGTCTTTTTGGGCGAGCGCATTACGCAGCTGGTGTCTATGCGCTGGATCCGCATCGCGGCATGCGCTCTCTTCGTGGTATTTGGCGTGGCTGTCCTATTCGGTTATTGATTCCACTTCAGGCGGGCGACATCAGGAGCGGAGCGCTTTTGCCGCTTCCGCGATGAGCTGCTCGAGCGCTTTCTTGGACTCCGCCTGAGCGATGATCCGGAGCACAGGCTCTGTGTTGCTCGAGCGCGCATGGACCCAGGCTCCGGCCGGCAGCGTGATGTGAATGCCGTCGCGCTCGTCGAACCGTCCCTTGGGAAAGCGCTGCTTCAGTCCCGCTTTGATGTCCTGCATCGACTGGCCGGACAGCTCAAACTTTCGCTTGTCCATATGGAGATCCGGCAGGCAATCAAGCAGGTCGTCGATGGATTTTGCGTCAGATGCGGCCATGGCGGAGAGGATCAAGCCCGCTCCTATCAGTGAGTCGCGCCCGTACGACGGGACCAGCGGATGGATAACGCCGCCGTTCCCCTCTCCCCCAAAGAAAGCCTTTCTCTTGACCATGTCCGCGACTACGTTGGCTTCTCCCACGGCCGCTCTGAAAACCCGTCCTCCGCGCGCATGCATCACCGCATCCACGAGCGTCGAGGTGGAAAGATTCAGAACCACACTGTCCGTGCTCCGCACTTTCTTGGAGGGCATTCCCAAGAGCGCCAGGGGAAGGGTGTACTCTTCGTTGACCGCGCCACTCGTGGGCGAACCGGTTACGAGCCTGTCTGCGTCGGGATCGAGCGCAAACCCCACCGCTGCCTTCTTCTTTTTGACGAGCGCTCCGAACTTGGAAAGCGCCGAAGGGGTAGGTTCCGGCGGCCGGGGGAACGATCCGTCTTTTGTGGGCTCGCAGTAGAGCGTGATGACTGTGCACCCCAGCGATTTCAGAAGTCTGGGTAACGCTTCGCGCCCGGCGCCGCCCACTCCGTCTACGACAACCTTGTATTTCTTCTTCCTAATCTTGGCGACGTTAGGCAGCGCCTTTATGACCTGATCAATATGCATTTGGACGGCATCTTCGCTGCGGAGAGTTCCCATCTTCTTCCAACCGACAGCCGGAAACTGGTCGCTTCGGAGGGCGTGGATCATTTTCTCTGAATCTGCAGCAGAGAAGAAGAACCCTTCTTTGCCGATCAGCTTGAATGCGTTCCACTCCGGGGGATTGTGGCTCGCAGAAATCATGACGCCCCCGTCGGCCTTCCAAGTTTTCACGGCGGCTTTTACGGTGGGGGTGGGCACCAGACCAACGTCGATGATCTCCTTGCCCGCAGCGAGCAGCGTCCCTGTCAGGAGGTGGTTCAGGATGGGGCCCGTTGGCCGCGCGTCGCACCCGATGACGATGCGCTTCCCGGTAACCGCAGCGAAGGCCCGTGAAAAAGCGACGATGTTTACCGGATCCAAGCCGTCTGGAATGATTCCACGTATGCCGGAGATGGAAACGAGGAGATTTTTGCCGCGCTGCAGGAGCGCGTCAGGGTTGAATGCGGTCATCCCGGATATCAAGGAGAAGGCCGCGTATTTCTTCAACAGATTTCAACAAAGCAATGGCGGAGTTGTTCTTGGACAGCATGAGAAGCGCCATTTTCTGGAGTCGCTCATCGAGGACTTGGAGCACGCTGTGCACTTTGTCGCCCGGGGAAGGCTGGCCGGGCTTTCGCCGCATGGCGGACTTGAGGGCTGCCACTTTGGTGTTCCTACGGAGGGTTTCCCGTCCGATCTTCTGGATACGCTCGCGGTAGCGTTTGAAATTCTGGTTACTTGGGTGATCGAGGAGGTCGCGTTCTATGGACGGGAGCTCTTCCCAGAGGCCGTGTAGATCGGCCCCCTCGGAATCTGCCGGGAGCACTTCTTCCAGGATGTTGAGAAATGAATTCTTGGTGCCCGCAGCGCCCGTCGACCGCTCGGTTTTGCTTGCCGTCGTTCTGCGCCGAATTTCGGTGTCCGTAGTGGTCCTGACCTGCATCCCCCTCAGGGTATCGGCGGAAGCGGCTGGGAGCACAAGCAAAAAGCAATACCTGGGCTGGTATCCGGATGGTTCCGGGGAGAACACACATGGCTGATTCTGAAGTATATGATTATATCATCGTGGGGTCCGGCTTCGGCGGCAGTGTCTCCGCAATGCGCTTGGCGCAGAAAGGCTACAAAGTACTCGTGATCGAATCGGGGAAGCGGTATAACGCTTCTGATTTCCCCGAGACCAACTGGAACGTCCGCAAGTTTCTCTGGATGCCCAAAATCTTTCTCTATGGAATCCAGCGCATCAACCTGCTGGGACACGTTATGATCCTGAGCGGCGCGGGCGTGGGCGGCGGCAGTCTCGTGTATGCCAACACACTGTACGTACCCAAGGACAAATTCTTCCACACTCCCACAGTCAAAGCGATGGGCGGCTACAACGGACTTGCTCCGTTCTACCAGCTGGCGCAGAAAATGCTTGGTGTGGTGCAGAACAAAGCGCTCACGGAAGTGGATTCCTTGATGAAAGACGTAGCCGGCGACTTCGGCGCGTCGGATACATTTACGTCGACTCCGGTGGGAGTGTACTTTGGCAAAGCGGGTGTGAAAACAAAAGACCCGTTCTTCATGGGCGAGGGTCCGGACCGTGTGGGCTGCAACTTCTGCGGCGGTTGCATGGTGGGCTGCCGCTTTGAGTCCAAGAACACGTTGGACAAGAACTATTTGTATTTTGCTGAAAAACTCGGCGCCGAAGTTCTCGCCGAACACAAGGTGATCGATATCTTCCCGCTTTCTGATGACGGTAAATCAGGCTACGAAGTCACCGCGCAAAAAACAACCGGTGTCTTTGGGCAACGAGTAACGTTCAAAGCCAGGAACATGGTCCTGTCCGGCGGGGTGCTTGGCACTGTCGCTCTGTTGTTTAAGATGAAAGAAACGGGCCGTCTGCCGAACTTATCCAGCGCTCTTGGCGGAATGGTCCGTACCAACAGTGAAGCGATCGTCGGTGTAACGTCACGCGATCCGGATGCGGATTTTTCCAAAGGGATTGCGATTACGTCCAGCGTCCACCCCACGGACGACACTCACATTGAGCCCGTGCGTTATTCCAAAGGCTCTGACGTGATGGGAATGCTGGCAACGGTTCTCACGGACGGAGGCGGCCGGATCCCGCGCCCCCTGCGCTTCTTGATGAACATCGTCTCTCATCCGATTGATTTTCTCCGCACTCTGGCGCCGTCCGGGTTTGCCCAGAAGTCTATCATCCTGCTTGTGATGCAGACAGTGGACAACAGCATCCGCTTGGTGCACAAACGCCGCTGGATTTGGCCCTTCACGAAGTCGGTTACGTCTGCCCACGGCGACGGTGAAAAGATCCCGACGTACATTCCTGTGGCCAACGAATTTGCCAAAAAGATGGCAGCAAAGATCAACGGTGTTGCGCAAAGTTCCTTCAACGAGGTCCTTCTGGATGTGCCCACCACCGCTCACATTCTGGGCGGATGCTCCATTGGGCGCACCAAAGAAGAGGGTGTGATCGACATGCAGAACCGCGTCTTTGGCTACGAAAACATTATCGTCTGCGACGGGTCCATGATCCCCGCGAACCTCGGAGTGAATCCCAGTTTGACGATTACAGCGCTTTCCGAACGCGCGATGTCCTTTGTTCCCCCCGCGGACGAAGTGCGGACGTTCAAGTTTGAGAAGTCATGGAAAGTCACCGCGCTGATCAGCGGCCCCAAAGCAAGGGTCCCAAAGCGACGGGCCGTGCATCCAAAAAGGCTTCTCCCAAGCGCGCACCGGCGAAGAAGCGTGCTTCCTCAAAGTCGCGCTAATCTGACAGCAGACATAAGGCGCGGACCCTGTGTTGGGGCGCCGCGCTTTTTTCTTTTTCAAGGGGGCCGACACGCGGTCGGTGCGTGATCCCGCGCGGCCGGTGTGTTGAGCCGCTTCTCCCCATTGTACGTTACCACCTGCGTGCGACAGTTTGCCTTGACAGCGGGCGCTTTTTCCGCTGCACGTCGCGGCGGCTGGGGCGGCGGGCACTGGAGTTTGCCCACCACCAAACCACCCACGGGGGTGGGGAAGCTGTGCGTGGCGCGGGGGCCTACTTGGCAGGGACGCGCAAGCGACCGATGCGGTCGTTGTAGAGAGAGCCCATGTACAGGTAGCCGGCCCGTTCAATGACAGACGTGACCACTTTCATATGCTCTCCCGATGGATCCTGGAGCGTGCGCACGATTTCACCTTTCTCATTCAACGCAGCAACAAAGCCGTAGGGTTTTGGCTTGGGCCACATGAAGCGCGGGAGCTTGGCCACAAAATTCTTAATCCTTGGATGCGGCGCTATGAAGTCGCCGATGGGGTTGCGGACCGTGAAGAGCGCTAGCCAGAACGTGCCCTTACGATTCGCGGAAATGTTGTCGGGATAACCTGGGAGGTTGTCGGCAAACACATCGTGTTGCCCCGCCTTGGCCCCCTTCAGCCAGAAACGCGTTATGCGGAAGCGGAACGTTTCATTCACCAGAACAAAGTCTTCATTCTGGGAGAGCGCCACGCCGTTTGCAAAATACAAATCTCTCAAAAGCGTTTCCGTCTTCTTTGTGCCCGGGTCATAACGCATGAGGCGACCGTGGGGCCGCGATTCATACATGTCGTACATGTAATCCGGCTGGTGAAATTTCGACGAAGCATCCGTAAAATAGATCCGACCGTCAGACGCAATGTCCAGGTCGTCCGTGAATCCAAAGGGAATGCCGTCCGCTTCCGAGACGAGAGACGTTATGTGACCGCGCTTGTCCACCGACAACAGCCCTTTCCAAGCGTCGCACACGATGAGGTTGCCGGCGCGGTCAAAGTGCAGTCCAAAGGGACGTCCGCCTGTATCGGCGTATGTCTCCAACTCACCGGGGGGCTTGGCACGCATGACCTTGCCTTGGGGCGTTCCAAAATAGATCCAACCCTTTGCATCTACTTCAACCGCTTCCGGTCCCACGATCTTGCCCTTGGCGATCAGTTCCGCCTGCTTCAATGCGTCATTGGGCGTGAGGACTCCTGCGAGCGCTGGAGCCTTGGGCGGTTCATAGGCAACGGCGTCCACGGGGCCGCGTAGATAGAGGAAGACAGTTGCTTCGATCAGAAGCAGTATCACAGCAAGTTGCTTGAGGCGACGATTCATGATTGCAAAAATCGCTTGGGCTTGCATCCGTCAAGATATTAGCTGACCCCTGAGAGGGGGACAGCGAGTCAGGTCAGCATGAAGAAGGCGCCTTTCATTCTCATTGGAATCCTCGTCGTTCTGGCGGTTTTCAGTTCCTGGTTCTTCAGCGTAGAAAAGTCTCCCCCGCGGATTGTCGTCTTGACTGAACCGATCTACATGGTTGGAGTTTCATCAACCACTACCGTTAAAACGGTTTTCAAAGACGTTGCCGCGCAGAGAAAGGCCTATGCATCGCTTCGCTCCAAAACCGTGATTCCGAACGCTCGCACGCCGCGCGTCTTTGTGGCGGTGACCAAAAATTACCATGACGAATCGTGGGAATATCTGATTGGTGATGTTGTCACAAAGCCGGGGCCCGCCCCGGAGAACATGCAAGCCTTCGCGATTCCCGCGCGCACGTATGCCGTGTTCACAGTGCGCCCGCGGAATCTTCTCTTGTGGGGATACACGATTGGGAAGATCAAGAACTACGCATACAGCGACTGGCTGCCTGAATCCAAATACGAGGCCGATACGTCGGTTCTGACGGACTTTGAATATCAGG
>JACPZR010000142.1 GCA_016195395.1 Spirochaetia bacterium | reverse complement strand
CCGGCTTTCCAGATCTGGGTTTGTACCACACGTTTGATCCGCGGGAACTGGTGGCTCCGGTGGACGTCCACTTGATGCGTCTGGCGCGGAACCTTGGGTGGGTGCAGAGAAAAACGTCGACCTGGGAAACCGCCTTGGCCGTGACCGACAGTCTGCGGGCCATCTGCCCGGAGGATCCTCTCAAGTACGACTTTGCTCTCACCCGGCTGGGGATTCTCAAAGAATGTCGGTCCGAGTATGTGGCTTTGCTCTGCGAACGCTGTGATCTCCGTTCCATTTGCTCCGTGTATGCCGCGAAAAGACCCGTCCGCAGGCAGCGGAACAGCTGAAATTGGGCTTTGCCCGCGAATGGTTTGTATCTAATTGGTCCTGTGGCGGACATAGAACAGGACCGCATTTTATGCATTGGGGCGCACCCGGACGATGTCGAGATCGGGATGGGCGGCACCGTGGCCTCGCTTGCGCGTCGCGGTCACCAAGTGTTGATCCTGGATTTGACCAACGGTGAACCCACACCGCACGGCAGCCCCGAAATTCGCGCCAACGAGTCGCAGGCTTCGGCCGCGGTTTTGGGCGCCCGGCGGATCACCTTGGATATGCCCAACCGCTACCTCACGGACAGCATTGAAAACCGCAAACGTCTCGCTGCGGAAATCCGCGCCTTCCGGCCCCACTACATGTTTGCCCCGTTTCCAGAGGATGCGCATCCGGATCATATCGCCGCGGGCCAGCTCTGTGAAGCTGCCAGGTTCTACGCCAAACTCACCAAGTCCGACATTCCGGGGGAGCCGTGTTTCCCAAGGCGTGTTATCTTCTACTTTCCGGTCCATCTGCGGCTCAGAAAGGAGCCGTCGTTTCTTCTGGATATCAGCGCGGATCTGGAAAAAAAGGAAACCGCCATGCGGTGTTACAGGTCGCAGTTTGCAGCGGGCGGTAAAGAGGGATTGATCGACTTGTTTTTGAACGAGAACCGGTATTGGGGATGGCAGGCCGGCTTTGCTGCGGCCGAGCCGTTTTTTCAGAAGGAAATCCCCGCATTTTCAAACTGGCCGATCGGGTACGTATAGTGGAAGTCTACATCCCCGCATCCCCCGAACAAACCCTTGAGTTGCTGCGCAGTCCGCATTCAGGTTCCGGCATTTTGTGCCCGGAAACCATGCGCGAAGTCCGTGAAGAACTGCGGCGTTCACTGGGCGTGGAACCCGGCCAGCCGCTGATCCTGACCGGGCACCAGCCGCTCTTTTATCCGCCGGGCATTTTGATCAAAGATCTCTTGGCCGACTCTCTGGCGCGCGCCTTGGGTGGTCTGGCCATGAACGTTGTGGTCGACACGGATGAAGAGGAGATAACGTTCTCGTGTCCCACGCGCAGGTCATTTTCCGGTCATCCCGTCCGCGATGCCATTGCCCTGAATGCGGGGAAAGGAATTCTGAAAGACCAGAAGTTTGACGACGCCCGGCGCCGCGGCATCCTCTCCTACTTGGACGACTACCAGCTCCGGTTGTATTCTCTCTTTGAACCCGGCGACGTGCCTGCCATTCGTTCCGCGCTCGAGATTCTCCGTTCCTGTATTGCCCAGTCAAAGCGTCCTATGGATGCGGCTGTGGCATTTCGAGAGCAGTGGGAAGCATCGCATAACGTTAAACTCCGTACAATCTATGTAAGCGAACTGGCCGACAGCCCGGCCTTCAAATACTTCCTAGAGTTTGTCTCTGCAAGAGGGACCGACTTCCGGCGGGCGTATAACGGAGCTCTCGCCTGGTACCGCGCGGAGCACAAGATCAAGAACATGGCCCAGCCCCTTCCTGATCTGAACGAAGAGGAAAAGGAACTGCCATTCTGGGTTGTGATCGGCGGACGGAGGACCCCGCTGACGGAAACCATGCTGCCGGCGGCAGGCACCGTTTACCCGCGGGCTATTGCGCTGACGTTGTTCTCACGGGTCTTTCTCTGTGATCTTTTCATTCATGGACGCGGCGGTGGACGTTATGACCGGATTACGGACCGCCTCATCGCGGACTTCTTTCAGGTGGATGCGGCGCCGTTCGTTGTTGCGTCCGCGACGCTGGGTGTCAATCCACGGGCCGACTTTGCACTGAACAGCCGAAGAGGGTTAGATCAGCCCCTTGGGATGCTTCATACCGCCCGTCGGGCCCTGCAGTTTGACCCCACACGCTTTCTTCCGGTTGGACACCCGCTCGTCACGGCCAAGAAGGCGCTTCTGGCGAAACGTCTGGAAGAGGGCGCAGACCGTGGAGCCATTCACAGAGAAATTCTTGCTTTAAACGAGCGCGCGCGCGCGGAACTCGTGGAAGTCTCGGCGGATTTGGAGCGTTCTTACAGTCGGGCCGTCACGGTGGAGAAAAACCACGCAGCTTTTGGCGAGCGCACCTACCCGTTCTTCTTCTATGATCTGGCGCCCCTATTTTCCGCCGTGAAACCGTTCGCTACTCTTTCCCAAAAAGTTCGCCTACCGCATCGTGAGCGCCAGCCCTCTCAAAGTCTTCCCGGTCGATGAGCTTGAACGGCAGCCCTTCGGCGGTCAACCGGGCGAGAATCTTTGCTGTGTCTGCCGGTTTCTTCAAGGTGGTGGCGAGGTATGTGAACGTTGCTCCGCACTTGGGACACGTCTTGTCTTTCAAGTAGTTCAAACCCAGCTGCTTACAGCTTCCACATGTTCCGTACAGGTCATCGATGTAGAGCAGATGCTTGCGCACCTCGTCCACGTCGAGATTCGTCCAAATTCGGATGGACCTTGGCTTGGGCATGCGTCATGAGACGACCCATTCTTGCCCGCGGTCAAACGAAATCTGAATTCGCTTGCCCGCCCGCGTGGTGCGTGTTCAGATGCCCCGTGTTCAAAAAGGTCTTCATCGCCTTTGCAGCGTCAGCTCTGCTGCTTTCTGGCCCACTACCCGCCCGGGATTCTTCATTGAAGTATTTTGGATATATGAATGTGGACGGACTTCCCAAGAGGCTGTGATCTACGGCTTCTACTTCGAAGAGCCCTACTGGAACGGAATCCCCGAATATGATTTTAGAAAGATAACGTCTGCCATACGAGCGGATCCCGCCGGCTTCAGAATCATGGCGATGGAACCTCCTGCGTCCCTGAACCCCGCGGTGGCCGGACTCAACGGCCCGGCCATGACCCGCACGTACCAGGAATTTGTCACCGATGGCGGCGTGATTTCGTTTGGCAATCAGTGGGGCCGGATGGACTATGATCGCTTTGTAAAACGTTATCTGGAGCAGGCCCCCGCGCAGCTAAAGCTCTGGATCATCGCAGAGACCTACTCAAACAAAGACAGAACGGAGCACTTAGCATCGGACCTGCGCAACTACTATGACTTTGCCGCCGCGAACCCCAGGGCCGTCGGCATTCTCTGCTATCCGTATTCGCCGGGAATGAAAGATATGAAAGCAGCCGGGCGCGACCTTCTGATCAAGGGAAGCCCCGGATTTCGCCCTGAAGTCTACAAGGCCCACATGGATGTCGGCCGTTCCATAACGCGCCGCTGAACGTTATTTCTTCTCGATGGCGCGGAGTTCCATCTCCAGAAAATCCGCCGTCTTCACCGTCTTTCCGTCCTGAAATCGGATCAGGTAAGGCTGGCCGGTCATGGACGACGCTGATGCCGCAATCTGGATGAAGTCGCGCGCAGTTTTTATCCGGCTCCGGAGCGCATCCCATTTGCGGCGCATGTGAGCGGCAGCATCGGCGCACGGGTATTCGCTTCCGTTTCTGATGAAGACCGCTCCCTGCATGGAAGCGACGCGCGCGATAAGCATCTCTATCTTCTTGGTCTCGTCGGGACTTTGTCCCTCGAGAGCGAAACAGACAAACACCAAAAAGACCGCCCATGGTTTTCTCACCCTTTCATGGCGGGGGCGCGAACCCGGTGGTCAATCGAAATCGCCAGGCGCCGGCCCACGGGTCTGGGGTGTGCCCTCATAGGTGGGGCGCTTTTGACCGGATCCGGGCACGGATCTCCCCATTCTATTATGCACGCGCCTGTGACATTCCGTCGGCTTGACACCGCAAGCGTCCCGTGCGACCGGGCCCGCGCCGCCCTCCGGCCGCCCCTTCACTGATTAGAATTCGCCCCCCACCAACACCACCCACCCACGAGGGGCAAATCTACCCATCACCCAAAAATTTGTTGACATAATATTTATATGCCACCTTTTTGTTAAGGTATGAAGGACCTCACAGACAAACAACAGGCAATCCTCAAGTATATTGAGGAGTACATCGTAGGCCAAGGGTACCCCCCCACCATCCGTGAGGTCGGTGACAGATTCACCATTACCGCCAAAGGCGCGTATGACCACCTGAAGGCCTTGGAAAAGAAAGGCTATATCAAGTGTGAAAAAAACCGGAGCCGGGCCATCGAACTCTTGCGCACGCCGGATGGAAACATGACAGTTCCTGCCGCCAAAGTGGTGAGCATCCCGCTGGTCGGCCGTGTTGCCGCGGGCACGCCCATTCTTGCGGAAGAAAACGTAGAAGAGTATCTGGCTTTCCCCAAATCGATGGTGGCCGCGGACGGGGTCTTTGCGCTCCGCGTGGCAGGCGACTCTATGAAGGAAGCCGGCATCTTTGACGGGGACATTGCGGTAATCAAGAAGCAGGAGATGGCGGAGAACGGT
>JACPZR010000134.1 GCA_016195395.1 Spirochaetia bacterium | reverse complement strand
CTTCACCAGTTCCTGACGGCGCTGCATGGACAGCTCCGGCAGAACAATGCGGATCAAATTCCCGTCCGTCTGAGGCGTTATCCCCAGGTCGCTTTTCAAGATGGCTTTTTCAACCTCAACGCGCGCTCCCTTATCATACGGAGTGATCAGGATCATGCGGGGTTCCGGAATGTTGATCCCGGCCAGTGACTTCAAAGGAGTGGGCGTTCCGTAGTAGTCCACGGTAATGTTCTCAACCATGGCCGGCGATGCACGCGTGGAGCGGATGGCGCCAAGGTCGCGTCCCAGCGACTCGATGCTCTTGGCCATACGGTCTTCCGACTCAAGCAGAACATCATCGATCGATTGACCAGCGTCAGGCATACTCTACTCCGTCTCTCGAGGAAATCAGCGTTCCAACGCGCGCTCCTCCGATCAGATGCCGGAGATTGTCCTCTCTGAATATGTCAAACACAATAATGGGCAGGTTGTTGTCCATGCACAATGCAAGGGCGGTGGAATCCATGACAGCCAGGCGCCGCTGGATCGACTCCATATAGGAAACGTGCGTAAACCGCTTTGCGTCGGGCTTTTTGCGGGGATCCGCGTCATACACGCCGTCCACCTTGGTGGCTTTCAGGATCACCTGGCAGCCCACTTCTACAGCGCGGAGTGCTGCGGTGGTATCCGTCGTGAAGTACGGGTTTCCCGTTCCGGCTGCAAAGATCACAATCCGGTTCTTCTCGAGGTGTCGCATGGCCTTCCGGCGGATGTAGGGCTCTGCCATCGATTTCATCTCGATGGCAGTCTGTACGCGGGTGATCAGGTCCAGTTTTTCGAGCGCATCCTGAAGGGCCAGGGCGTTCAGCACCGTGCCGAGCATCCCCATGTAGTCTGCTGTAGCACGGTCCATTCCCGCATCCGCAGCCTGCTGGCCCCGGATCAGGTTTCCGCCGCCAACGACTACGGCCATGCGAATGCCTGCGCGGTGGCACAGGCGCACTTCCTCAGCTATCTTCTTTACGCGGACGATGTCAATGCCGAGCTTCCCGTCCTCAGTGAAAGCCTCTCCTGAAAGCTTCAGGAGGACTCTCTGGTACGGAAATGTCGACATTTTAGCCTACCTGGAAACGGGCAAAACGGGCAACGGTGATGTTCTCACCAAACTTGGCGATGTATGCCTTGATGTGATCCGTCACGGATAGCTTGGGGTCTTTGATGAAGGCCTGTTCCATCAAGCAGACTTCCGACTGGAACTTCTTCAGTTTCCCCGGGACAATCTTCTCGATCTGCTCTGCCTTCTTTCCTTCTTCTTTCAGCTGCGCGCGCACGATTTCTGCTTCTTTTTCAAGAACGGCGGGGTCTATATCCTCTGCGCGCACGCAGAGCGGACCTGACGAAGCGACCTGCATGGCAAGCTCGCGTCCCAAGGCTTCAAACTCAGGATTGCGGGCCACGAAGTCTGTCTCGCAGTTCAACTGGAGAAGCACGCCGATGCGCCCTTCCCCGTGGATGTAGGAGATCACGCGACCGCAGGCCGTCTCTTTCCCTTCACGCTTGGCGGCTTTAGCAAGGCCGCGCGCGCGCAGGGCGTCGCTTGCCTTACTAACGTCACCTTCGTGCTCGATCAGAGCGTTCTTGCAATCCATCATCCCGGCGCCGGTGAGGTCGCGGAGCTTTTTGATTTCGTCAGAGCTTACTGTGTGAGCCATTGTAGTAGTTCCTCTGTTCTCCATATATCAGCCCGCTGCGGGCTTCTCTGCAACGGGCGCTGCAACTGCGGCAGGCGCAGCTGCGGCATCTGCTCCCGGGGCCGCGGCGGCAGGAGCTGAGATGGTGCCGTCTGCATTCTTCACGGGTTCATCCGGAATGAACTCTCCATGCTCGTCGTATTCACCTTTGTATTGGAGGGAATCAACGGGAATTGCGTCCGGATCCATAGCTGCATCGTCATCGCTGAACGAAGCGCCCTGGGTGATGCCCTGTGTTCCTTCAAGAACGGCGTCAGCCATTGTCTGGAGGAAGAGGGAAATAGCGCGGATCGCGTCGTCGTTTCCAGGAATGGGGTAGTCGATAACGTCCGGATTGCAGTTGGAATCAACCACTGCAAAGACTTTGATTCCCAACTTCCGCGCTTCTTTGACGGCGATGGACTCTTTGCTTGGGTCGATTACGAACAGGATGTCCGGGGGCGTATTGAGTTCTTTGATACCAGCGAAAGACTTGCGCATCTTTTCCAGTTCGCGCTTCAACTCGAGGGCTTCTTTCTTGGTCTTGGCTTCCGCGTCGAAGGAACCGGATTGTTCCATGGTTTCGAGCTTCTTCATACGCGTGATCGATTTCTTGATCGTCTGCCAGTTGGTCAAAAGACCACCGGGCCAGCGGTTGGAAATGTAGAACATGTTGCAACGGACTGCTTCCCGCTCGATGGCGCTGCGCGCCTGCTTCTTGGTTCCTACAAAGAGAACTTTGGCGCCGCGGCTAGTGAAGTCCCGCATGGCTTCGTACGCGGTTTTGGCCAGCTGGACCGTCTTCTGGAGATCGATGATATGAATGCCGTTACGGGCCGTGAAGATGTAAGGCTCCATGCGCGGATCCCATTTGCGCGTTTGGTGACCAAAGTGGACACCTGCTTCCAGCAGGTTTTTCATTGAAATGGTAGACATCAGCTCTTACTCCTCCTATAAATGAGCCAGCCGGTTATAAGCAGACCCAGGACACTTCCCGGAGTAATCTGCACTTCTAGTCGCTTAATCAAATAGAAGTCTTCGGCCACTCTCCAAGTGGATCCCAACGGCTTATTCAGCAGTTCCAGTCCAAAGACCTGGTAAGCGAGCGACCCCGCTACCGCGCCAACGAACATTCCCAAAAAAAGGGCGATGATCACAAAGCTGATGGGAATTCTACTTAGAGAGAATTTCATACCACAAGTTCCAAACGGGCCCTGCCAGTCAAGCGGTTCTGCCTTGTGGTGTGAAGCGAAATTCGGCTGCCGTCGTCGTCACCCCGGCCGAGGCCGGGAGTGCCGTTCTATTGGAGTTCTTTGCGAAGCTGGACGGGCTTCCGGTCGAGCTTCTTTCTGAGCCGGAGGTTGATCATCTCAACGAGAACCGAAAACGCCATCGCAAAGTAGATGTAACCCTTGGGAATGTGGAAGCTGGCAGACTCGCCGACCAACGCAATCCCCACCATGATCAGAAACGACAATGCAAGCATCTTCACGGTCGGGTGTGCGTCCACAAAGTCGCCGATGGCCTTGGCGGCAATCATCATGACAAGGACAGCAAGCATCACCGCGATGATCATCACCGGTACGTGATCGGACAAACCCACGGCGGTGATCACAGAATCCAAAGAAAATACGATGTCGATGAGAGCGATCTGGATCAACGTCCGCATCATCCACGTCAAAGCCAGGAGAAGAAGAATGCGGGTGCCCATGGCAAGCCCCAGGCCCAAAACGCGGCCGCGCTGCCTCTGCCCTTCCGGCAGACGGCCCACGAGGATGGAGATGAAGATGATGTTGTCAACGCCGAGAACGATCTCGAGTAACGTAAGCGTGGCGAGCGAGATCCAAGCGTCCGGTGAGAATATCCAATCCATCGTGATGTGCGCTCCTAGAAGCTTCCGAAATCCAGGATCTTGGGCTCTCCGCCGCCTTCAGGAAAGAAGATATGCACCGGAGCCGGCATGCCGTTCTGGCCCTCTTTCTTCTTGATGAAGTATTTGTCGCGCCGGCCCTTTTCCGCGTTCTTGCTGCCGCCGACGGTCTGAACGCCGAGGGTATGGACTTGGTGCAGACGGGGCGGCACGTCATAGAATTTCAGATTCTGAACCGCGCGCTTATAAGAAAATTGTTTCACATTTGAGAACAGGTCTTTTCCG
>JACPZR010000133.1 GCA_016195395.1 Spirochaetia bacterium | reverse complement strand
GGCGCGCCGCGTTCGTGCGTGTCACGCGAATCGAATAACTGCTGGGAATCCCGGTGAAACGAGAAAATCGGTCCTCGCCAAAGAAAGCGGTGCGAACGGGCTTGTCAGAACCCTCATAACACGCGTCCGTGTTGAGGAAGAGCAGAAGAACCTTCTTTTGCTCCGGGAAGATCACCATCTGCGCGGAGACTTCCAGCGCATCGCCGTTCTTGTCATCCTGCAGCGCGAGGAAAATACCGATAGGCGCCGACGACGACATGCGCCGGTCGAATCCGGTGGCGCGGATCCGCACAACGACAATGATAAGAATGATAAGGAGCGCCAAGCCGCCCGCTGCCAGGAGTAATGGTTTCTTGTTTCTCACGAGCGCCTCACAAGCCGGAGTTGGGAAAGAGAGAATGCGCCGAATCGGGGACAATCATCTGCTGGATGCATATAGTCCATGTTTACGAATGTACTCCAAGACCGGCTCCGGCACACATTCAAGAATGGAGCGGTCATCCGGGTTTGTGCGCAGGAGCCTGCGCAGGTCAGTGGATGAGCAGGAAACGGTGGGGTTTTGAAGCATCTCAATCACGGGAGACACTTGGCCGTAGATGTCACGCAGGCGCTCAGCGTCTTTCTTCACCATTTCCAATACGTCGCCGTGCCGCAGGAATACGCAGACAGGATGCAGCTCAAGGATTTCGTCCGGACGGAGCCAGAGAGGAAAATCAGGCACAGCATCCGATCCCAGCAGAAGTCCGATCTTCTGCCCGGGGTGTTCGTCACGCAGTTCAAACAATGTATCTACCGTGTAGCTGGGGGGTGAACGTTGGAGTTCCAGATCACGCACCACAATCCTGTCCCGGAATTGTGACGGCAGCGCGGACACGGCCATGTTCACCATCTCCAGTCTGTAGCGCGCCGGAGCGGGCGGGACGTGAGACTTGAAAGGAGAAATCGCCGCGGGAATAACGTCCAAATATTTGGAGACGTTATTCTCCAACACGTACGTCATCATCGTCAGGTGCCCGCGGTGGACAGGGTCAAACGACCCTCCCATGACCAATCGGTCCAAGGTTTCCATCAGCGGCGCACCTCTCCCCGACCCCGCACCACATACGTGGTAGTGGTCAGGTCCCGCACACCCATAGGCCCGCGGACGTGGAGACGCGCCGTGGAAATCCCCACTTCCGCCCCCATTCCCATCTCTCCGCCGTCATGAAAGCGAGTGGAACAGTTCACAAAAACCGCAGCGCTGTCCAATGCGTGAATGAATTCTTCCGTGACTTTGCTGTCTTCAGCGATAATGGCTTCCGAGTGTGCGCTTCCGTAACGGTAAATGAAGTCCACGGCGTCCGTCACGGATGGGACGATCTTCACGGACAAGCGGTTGTCCAGATATTCCATAGAGTACTCAACGTCAGGCTCGCGGATCAATGCAGCGCCGGGAAATATCCTGAGTGTTGCTTCATCGCCAAGAAGTTGCGCGCCGGCGGCCGCACTTATCCACGTACAGGTTGCAGACGCCTTTGTCATGTTTCACAACGGGAATCCGGGAATTCTGTGATACAAAACGGATGAGGCCTTCTCCGCCGCGGGGAACAACAAGATCAATCAGGTCATCACGCTGTAGAAGCTCCGCCATGAATGCGCGGTCCGTTTCTTCCACAAAGGTCAGGCTTCCGCCAAGGCCGCCTTTCTCGAGCGCTGCAGAAAACACTGTGAAGAGAGCTTGGTTGGACTTGATGGCTTCTTTGCCGCCGCGCAGGATTGCAGCATTGCCGCTCTTGATCGCGAGGGCTCCCACATCGATCGTTACGTTGGGTCTTGATTCGTATACAACAAAGACCACGCCGAGAGGCACACGCTTCTTCACCATCTCCACGCCGCTTTTGAGTGTGCCGCCACCCAGCACTTCCCCTACGGGATCAGGAAACGCTGCAATCTCACGGACCGATGCCGCAACCGACTGGAGTCGCTTCTCGTTCAGAAGGAGTCGGTCCACCATCGCTTCCGAAAGTCCGCTCTTCTTGGCCTCTTCCAAATCCAACGCGTTGGCTTTGAGCACGGCGGATACTGTGTCCGGGCTCACCAGTCGGTCCGCCAGATCCAAGAGAACAGCATTCCGCACGGAGGTGGGCGATGACCGGATCTTGCGAAAAGCGACGCGCGCGGAACGCACCATGGCATCCACAC
>JACPZR010000132.1 GCA_016195395.1 Spirochaetia bacterium | reverse complement strand
TCCACTTGAACGCCGAACCAGTGCTTTTCTGAACGAAGAACGGCAATGTGGCTCTTGCCTATGCCTGTTTCCTGATTGTGCAGGAGTTGGTTCAGCGGAATTACAGGGAGAAGCTTCCCGCGCAGGTCGTACATCAGGTGGTTGTCCACGAAGCGTGAGAGCGACGGATTGAATTCGAGGAGTTATGTTACGTTCTGCTGGGGGAGCGCGTACCGGATTCCTGCGGTTCGGACCAAAAGGCATGTTGTGATTGTCAGCGTTTGTGGAACGCTCGCAACGATGGTGGTTCCGCGTCCCGGATCGCTCGCGATTTCTACGGAACCACCGGCACGCTCGAAGCTGGTGCGGACAACGTCCATTCCCACGCCGCGGCCTGATGTGGCTGTCACTTTCGATGCGGTACTGAAGCCGGGCAGGAATACCAGCTCCAGAAGATCGGCGCGCGAAGCGGCCTGAACCTGATCCGCCGTCATGATGCCGCGTGACAGCGCTGATGAACGGATCTTCTCTACGTCGATGCCCCGACCGTCGTCGCGCATTTCAAACACAACGTTGCCGCCGCGCATTCTGGCCGACACATGGATGACTCCGTACTCGGGCTTGCCCAGACGAATCCGCTCCGCGGGCGCCTCAATGCCATGGTCAACAGCATTTCGGATAACGTGCATGATGGATTCCGAGACAGCGTCCATCAGCGTTTTATCCAGCTCCACTTCGCCGCCGTGCGTCTGCACATTGACTTTCTTGCCTGTGGCGGCCGTGGCATCCCGGACAATGCGGGGAATCCGTTGAAACACCCCGTTCAATTCCTGCAGGCGGGTTCGCATGATCCCCTCCTGGATATTCGTAATCAGAAGGCTGATCTTTTTGCCCACGGACGCAAGACCCCGGTCTGTGGATGAAGCGGTTCTCTGAACCAGTTCGTTCCGCGCAATGACGGCCTCTCCGGCGAGGTTGATCAGATGGTCTACGAGTCTAAAGGGAACGCGTAGATGAGTTTCCACGTTGTCGCGTTTTTCACTCTTCTGCGACAGGTCCGCCTGATATTCCGTTGTAGTGTGTTCCAATGCGGACGGCTCTGCGCCGGAGCGCACGGCTTGGATTTCCGCGGGCTGATGCAGGTGTTTGATTTTTCTGAAGCGAACGTTGTTTGATTCCAGAAAGTGATCGGGCTTCTCCGGAGTGATCAAGAGCATGTAAGCGGGAATGGTCCCCGCCGGCGCGTCTGCCCCCAATCTATCAGACAGGATGCCCTTCATAAGGACGGCGCCGTTCAGTCTGTCAAAGAAGGAGGACACCTCCACGAGAGTCGTAAAACCCTGTTCGTTGAGGTCAAGACTCACGTAGGAGAGATAACGTCCCATTTCCTTTGCCGCGGCGAGGTGCTTTGCAGGGATCTGGACTTTGGCTCTGCCTGCCGCGGGTTGTGGAGTGGACATTGCTTCCGGGGAGGCGGTCTTTGCTACAGGCTCCCGGCCGCGCAGGTCGTTCAGTTTGGATACCAAAGGCTGGACGGACTCCGGTCCGGGGGTTTCTTTTCCTAGACCGTTGATGAGCGACTGGAGGCG
>JACPZR010000114.1 GCA_016195395.1 Spirochaetia bacterium | reverse complement strand
GAGAGACAGCGGCTGGTTTTCCGGCATATTTTTCAGGCGGTAGAGCTCGTTGATCCCCTTGGGAGAATCCAAGGCGCAGGCAAAGGCGTAGACCGTATCTGTGGGAAGAATGAGAACCTGGCCGTCACGAATCTCGGCGAGAATCTTCTGCACTACGTTTTTCTGTGGGGTCTCTGGGTGAATCTTGATGAGCACGGATGAGCTCGCGGAGTTGATGTATCACACTTGCAGCCGTTAAACGGCCTTCTTCTTTCGCGGCCAAGTTTTTCTCACCCAGCTCCAACAGGTAGAACAATTCATCTTCGAGCGATGGAAAGTTTGTCATCTTCAACTCAAACGAGGTGATCGTCTGCGAGGCGGCCGTGGCAAGGCGCGCCTTACAGAGCGACCGTACGGCCTCCGCCATCGCGCCCCGAAAGCCTTCCCCGCCCTTTTCAAAACACTCAAACAAACCGGCGCGCGCGAGCACATCATAGAAAAGCGTGTCCGCCATCAGGCGTCCGTAATTGTCCTGATCGGGAAACGACGCCCTGAGGAAGCCCGCCCACCGTCGCTCTGAGTCTTTGTCTTTGGGCGGGCAGTCGTAGGCTTGGCAGATGGACGTTCCATAGAAAGAGAAATTTTGTGAGTGCGGATTACCCGTGAGCGACGGATGAATCATGCAACCGGAAAGCGTCCCATCCGCGATGGGGCCGTAATAGGGACAGACGTAGATTTCAGGGTTTCCGCGCTCGATTCCTTCCTCTTTGGCTTCGCGCGCCCGCCGATAGCCTGCGATCATGTGGGGAATCTTCAGGTCCACCAGGCGAAAGTCGCGTCCACGCTCATCGATCAGAGAACGTCGCTCGTCCGCTGTCAGTTTGAGATTGAAGATGCCGCAGCAGGCCCCGCAGCTCACTCCCTTGTTCTGGCAGGCCGACCAGGTCACACTTTGTGCCCGGCCAGCGGGACTTCACGCACCGGAGTGTCCATGGGCGGAAAGCGCACAATGCGGCCCCGTTCTTCTGCTTCCATCAGGCCCTCGAGCGAAAAGAGGTTTTGGCGTGCGCTGCTGTAGAAGCATACACGGCCGGCCTGTGCCATGATCTTTTCACGGAGCGACTTTTCTCTGAATTCGCCGCGGCCCATGGCGATCACCCACGGCTTGGTTCCCTGGAGCACGTAGCCCGTTTCGCCGCTCTGGTCCACAAGGATGAACTGACCGCGCGAAAGAGAAGCCATGTCCACAAGGAGGTTTTCAAGCAGGTACTGGAACGTTACCACGTAGGTTTCCAAGGCCTCGTCGGATAGGGAGTCCTGCTGGAGCGCATTGCGCCAGGTCATCAGCTTCTCCAGGTTGTCACGGTGAAGGAGGAGCCCCTCTACAACACCGGTCTGCGCGAGCTCCATCTGGGCGCTCCGCATGGTAGAGTGCGTTTCGTAGATTCGGTCCAGCCATTCCGACAAAGGCGCCGGCGCATAACGTGTTTCCAATTTCCGGTTGAGAAAACGGAAATTGCCCAGAACGTACGCCGCAGTTGTCTTCACAGTCGCTTCGAGCACCCGCACAAGGGCGGTCAGTTTCGTGGCCCCGTCCGCGCTTTCACTGGCCTTGAATGCCGCGTAGGCCTGTGCCACGGGCAGCGGGAACCGCGAGACGATCCGCTCCGCTGTGTGCATGTTCCGCGAAGCGTCGAACGTCTGACGCCGCGCGCTCCGGTAGATCCGCGTCATCGGGTTGCCATTCAGAACATAGTTGGCCCAGGTCATGTCCGATGCCGGATAGTTTTTCCGCGCCAGAGCCCGCGCCTCAAAAAGCGCCTCCCCCACCGACTTCTCTTCAAAGATCGCGCGGTAGAAGTTGAGCGCAAAGTCCAAGGTATAACTGGAGTCTTTAATCTCCCAGTTTGTTCCTATATAGTTATAAATCCCCGCGGCCAAAAACGCTCCCGCCATATCATTGAAGCGACTGACCGGTTTTTCCTGATCGATCGGGGTCTGACCCGGACCAATGAAGCAGCTGTTGGAGAAGACAAGGTCCGGGGCATAGCCGGCCTTTTCGATTTCGCGCGCCCGGAGAACTTTGCCATCGGACAAGAGCCAGCCGGATTCCTTGGTGTCTTCAGAGAAAAACAGATGTCCGGCAAAGTGAATGATGTCGCGGTCTTTCAGTGCGTTCAGGAGCGCGAGCTTAGTGATGGTCCGACCGGCCATGAACTGGACATCGATTCTATCCGCGCTCAATTCTGCGTTCAGTGATTCAAAGACAGAAGCTCCCATGGGATGGTGCGCAGACGATGATCCACATGGAGAAAGAGAAAGCCTTGGTCTGATGAACGAATGCGGTCCTGAATGGGCTCCGGGAAAAACTGGAGAAAGAATGTCTCTCCCACACGTTTCATCTGCGCCGGGATGTCGATGGGCACACGGTCCGACAGGCTGTTTGAAATACGGCTCAGCTTTTCAATCTCAGCCAGAAACTCGTCAATCAAGTCCGCGTCCACGACCGTCTGCAGATGCGTTTCCCGCGCCGGAAGCCGGCCTTGGATGATGTTGAAGACGTTTGTGGAACCCACCCGGTCGATGATGATGCTGAATAAATCCATGTACCTTGGTCAGTTCCCTCTGCTTCCAATCAAACGAGCCATCTCCCGCACGGCGGCTTCTAAACCCGTAAACACAGCGCGGCCGATGATTGCATGTCCAATCGAGAATTCACTGACATGCGGGATCGCTGCCAACGCCTGAACATTCTGATAGTGAAGCCCGTGTCCAACGTTCACACCCAGCCCCAATTCACGTCCCCTCTCCGCCGCGCTCTCGATCCGCCGAAGCTCGGCCTGCACGCGCAGAACGTCGCCCGCTTCTCCGGCGTCGGCATAGGCGCCGGTATGAAGCTCCACAGAACCCGCTCCCAGGTCCAAGGCCGCCTTTAATTGATCGGCGTCCGGCTCTACAAAAATACAGAGGCGAATCCCCGCTTCTTTCAACGCTTTGGCTACAGGGACAATCGACGATTTCTGGGTTATGCAGTCCAAGCCGCCTTCCGTGGTGCGCTCTTCCGGACGCTCCGGGACAAGCGTCACCATGTGCGGTCGAAACCGCACGGCGTTGTCCGCCATCTCCGGCGTTGCGGCCATTTCCAGCGTAAGCGGCAGGAGCGACACGCGGCCCACGAGTTCCACGTCGGCGTCCTGAATGTGTCGCCGGTCTGATCGCAGATGCAGCGTTACGCCGTCCGCTCCGGCCCGTTCGAGGATGCCGCAACCATCCGCGACAACGGGGTATTTTGTGCGCCGCGCCTGCCGCAGCGTGGCGATATGGTCCAAGTTTACTGACAAACGCCGCGCGGCATTGTGATGGGTCATACTTTCCTTTTTCGGAAATAAAATTACTGGCGTTTTGATTCCGTCTATAACTTTCCTGATCCGTGCAGGCAGAACTCTTCAGAATCCGCGGCCGTGTTCAGGGCGTTGGATTCCGCTATTTCGTGCTTTCCCAGGCACAGCGCCTGGGCGTATCAGGCTATGTGAGAAATCAGAACGACGGGTCCGTAGAGTGCCTGGCCCAGGGGAGCCAATCGGACCTGGACGACCTCGAAAACGCTCTGAAACAGGGCCCGCCGGGGTCTCAGGTGACGAGCGTTGACAGAACACCCGCCAAGCCCGCCGCCCACAGCGGCTTTCGCGTTGTGCAGTGAGACGATGACCTAGAGATGATTACCGATCCCGTTGGACACTTTCTAGGAATCATTGGCGCCGTACTGATCTTCGCGATGAGCATACGCGCTGTGATGCGCGGCGCGGACAACCGGGTCCACCACGCCTACGCCATCATGACCGCCTCCCTGGGCCTCTGGATCTTCCTTGATGCTGTGGGACGCCTCTTCATCTACTTCGACATCTACATCACAGACGTCCTGTTTTCATCCGCTGAGGTTCCGCTGCTTGCGGCCGGGTGGATGCTTGCGCAGTTTGGCCGCATCTTCCCGCGCCGGATTCACAGGTCGCTTCTGCCGCACCCCGGGGAACGGCGTGACACCGTCACGATTCTCACAGCGCTCGCCGGTCTTGGGGTTGTGCTCAGTGTCTTGAGTTTCACCCGCTTCTACGTCTCCGATCGTCTCTACCAGCCGAGCGAGGGAACCTACGAAGGGACGCCGGGCATTGTCTATTATGCCAACCGCATCTATCTGTTGGCCTGTGTGTTCATGTCTCTCCTGGAACAGCGCCGTTTTCAGGCGCTCGAAGAGCGCGACCCGCGTCGAATTCACTCACAGTACTTGAT
>JACPZR010000113.1 GCA_016195395.1 Spirochaetia bacterium | reverse complement strand
TGCCCTTTGCTCTAATATAGCGTCTGGTGATGAGAATGGGCCACACGTATTCCGGTTTATCGTGGTGAATTCTAAAAGAGAGGATTTCTTTGCGGCCGTGTTTCTTCAGGAACATGATGAGCGAGTCTTCATCAAACTGCGGAAACTTGGATGCTAAAAACACGCGGTTGGGAAGCATCTTTTCGTCCCAGGCCTTGTCGAGCTCGCTGATCATGCTGCGCACCGTTTCCTCTGCCTGGAGGTCGTCGATGGTGCGTTCTTCCAGGCCTTCGGCTTTTTCCGGCGGCTCAAATTCGTGCGACGGCTCCGGACGCTTGACGGGCTCTTCTTTCTCTTTCATGCGCTCGGAAGCCAGCTTCTTCTTGGCTTTTTCCGCTTCCGCGCGCTGGATCCGGAGTCTATCTTCCGTACTTTCTCTTTCGATGCTCTGTTTTAGCTTGGCCACTTCATCCGGTTTCAGCTTGGACGACCCAAAGAGGTACCGCCAGAGGCGCACAAAGAACGGAAGGCGCGGGAACAGCGTGCGCTGCTCCAGGTCTTGAAATGCTTTCAGGTGATCATGTGGGAGATAACGTTCAACGCCCATGGACGAGAGAATGCGCACTTCCAGCGGATCCGACTTGGTGTCAAAAAGTTCGCGCGCGGATTTGACCGCCGGGATGATGGCGTCGCGGTGCAGAACGAACATGGACAGACGGCCGTTGACGGCGTACTCTGTCCTGAGAAGCGACCCGCTGGAGAGAATTGCGGTGCGGATCTCGTCCCCCATGCCCCGGATACGTTCCAGCTCCATGACGTGCGGGCTCTTGGCCACTTCTTGAATGACCTTATCGAGGTCCGCCTTCTTGCGGGATTCCTTCTCGTCGTTTGAGAGTTTGTCAATGATGGGAGGAAGGACTTTGAGTTCACGGAGAAGCTGTTTTTGTCCGGCGGAGGCGGAATCCATTGAAAAGCCTGCCACGAGTTTACGAATGGTGGCTGTATCAACGTCACCGGAGCCGGGTTTGCCGGCCATGCGGTTCAAGAAATAACGTGAGAGAACGGCGAAGCGCAGCTCCAGTTCTTCCCGGCTGTTGTAGTAGATGGCGCGGTCCGCCTCCTGCTGGAGCAGGAGCAGGTGCTTGGATGCAAGCAGCCGCTGGATGACCGGTTTTGCGTGGAGCGTGTACGCAATCTTTCGCATCTCCGGAGTGTTGTCAAAATCGGTGTAGAAGAGCCGCGCCACTTCCGCGCCGGCCTGTGTGTCCTGAAGTTTGCCCTCTTCAATGCGCGCCACGAGCGTATCTGTCATCTCTTCGCCCGAATAGGTCTTGCGTGTCTCGATCCATTTGGCGATCACCTTGTGGCCTTTGTCCACCAGGGCTTGGACATAGCGGGCCGTGCTCGTCGCTTCTGTTTTGGAGGGGCGGCAAAAGACCGTCATTTTGTGCAGGCCGGGATTGGGGCCGGCGATGTAGTCCAAGTCGGGCAGATAGGCAATGAGCTTGGCCCTAGACTGGCCCCGGCCCACCAGTTCCACGAGGTAGTCATGCAGCCTGTCCGCAGGAACACCGGCGTCGCGGGCCAGCTGTTCCTCGGTGGGCAGAATCCCGTTGGAGGAGAAGCGCTGGGTCCATTCCAAGATGGTGTTGAAAACAGCAAAAATACCCTTGAACTTGAAGTCCCCGCGCGCCTCCATGGCTTGGCAAAGCTCGCTCGCCTGGGTGAGTTCCAGTACTTCCAATGCGGATTCGACGGTTTCCTGATCGCGGGTTGCCATAGCCTAGGCGGAAGGGTTCCAGTTTGAGATAAAAACAAAGGTTATGGAGTGGGTCCCGGTGACAAGCAGAACAAAAGCCTCCCGCACGTTTGTACTCCCTCCCCGGGATGAGCGGGCGGGGTTTGTGCGTTCCCAGTTTGGGGAGATTGCCGCACGCTATGACCTCTTCAATGATGTATCAAGTTTTGGGCTTCACAGGCTTTGGAAACGGCGCACGATTACTGAATCTGGCCTCCGGTATCGGCCGAACGTGTGCGTGCTGGACCTGTGTTCCGGGACAGGAGACCTCGCGATTTCCTTCAGCCGGGCCCTGGGCACAGAGTCGCAGGTAACGGCGTTGGATTTCAGCCGCGAGATGCTCGATGTTCTGCGCGCAAGGCTCGCGTCCGGGGCGGCGCCCCTTCCCGTTGAAGTCATAGAGGGGGACGCCACGAATCTGCCATTTGCAGACGCATCGTTTGACGCTGTATCGATCGGCTTTGGACTGCGCAACATCCCAAACCGACAAAAATGCCTGAGTGAGATTGCGCGTGTGCTCCGTCCCGGCGGGCGTGCTCTGATCCTCGACGTGGGCAAGGTACGCATGCCGCTTGTATCCTTGTTTCACCGGTTCTATTTTGAAACGATCGTCCCGTGGATGGGCCGACGACTGGACCCTGCGAACGCAGCGATGTATGCCTACCTCCCGGCGTCCGCGCGGGAATTCCCGTCGCCGGAGGAGCTGCGGACGGAACTGGCCGCCGCTGGTTTATCAGGCGGGAAGATTGTGAATTTCCTCTTTGGCGCCGCCGCTCTGATTACGGCCGACAAGCGGACGTAACGACACCCGGACCACAAGCCCATGCGGACAAAGAAGATTGTTTTGGCAGCGCTCGCTCTGCTCGCGGTCGTTGTCCTTGTCCTTGTCGTTCTCATTCTGGTACTGCGCGAATCGGAACAGAAAAAGAAAGACGGCGGGCCGGGACGCGATGGCGAAGAACAGATCACCCGCGACGGCGAGCCCTACTTCCCGGAAGAATTCACACGCCGCTATGAACGACGGGCTGCCACAGCGGAAGAACGCGCGGAAGATCTGGCCGAAATCCGCCGGATGCACAGAGAGCTTCCAGGCAACTACTGGCTGCCGCCGATTCCAGGAGAAGAAGACCAGCCGGCGCCGCAGGAGCAGGGCCGGAAATGGGGCGAGAACCTCAAGCTTGCGCGAAAGATAAAGAACAAGACCGCCACGCCGGAAGAACGCCAGCAGTATTTCAGTCTTCGGCTCAAGATGGCGCAGGACAAAGTGTCCATTGTTGAGTACTATCTGAGGCGCGCAGCAGAGTCCCCGGACCAGAAATGGTTCTCCGCGCAGGATCTTGCGTCCGGGCGCGACGCCATCGTTGAAACCAAAAAGCAGATCGCAAAATTTGAAACAGAGATGAAGCAATGAAACTAAATCCCCGCCTCCGCGCCTGTGCGATCCTCTTCCTGGCTCTGCCGTTAACGTTATTCATTCTATCAGAATGCCGCAAACGTCCGATCCCGGAGACTGTGGTGGAGATTGATCCCATCCAGCAGAAATACTTGGACTGGCAGCGGCGCGGAAGTTCCGCCATCCCTGAAATTCTGAAAATACTGAGAGGCGGAGAAGGCGGCGATTTCAGGCTCAGGACACACGCGCTTCTGGCGCTGGGGAAAATCGGGGACAAGCATACCGCGCCGTTCATTGTGGAAACACTGGGCAAAGATTCAAACGCGGCCGTGAAGAACTGCGCCGTGATCGCTCTGGCAGACCTCAAGTACACGGACGGTGTCCCCATCCTGCTCCAGCTTCTTGCGTCGCGGGACACGGTTGCGGATCCGGTGATCGTCATCGAGAGTCTCGGCCGCCTTGGAGACGACCGGGCCGTTCCCATGCTCATTAAGTATCTCAAGTCTGACAACCAGACGCTGGCGCTCAAGTCGCAGAACGCTCTGGCTGAAATTAAGTCGCCCCGGGCTGTTCCCGAACTTCTGGCACTCAAGGCATCCGGCACCCGATACGACAAAGAAGTGGCTGTGATCCTTGGCGCCACGGACCATCCTGCGTCCGGGCCCGCCCTCCTCTCGATTCTAAACGTCAGGGGCTCTTCCGGGCAGATCGCAGCCGCCCATGGCCTGGGTGAGCGACGTTATGCACCGGCAATGCAGAGCCTGATTGACTGGCTCGGCAACGGGGACGAAGAGCTGCTCCAGAGGAAATGCGGAGAAGCCCTGGGGAAGTTGAATGAACCTGCGAGTGTGGCCCCTCTGATTGCATTGTTTGACCGACC
>JACPZR010000112.1 GCA_016195395.1 Spirochaetia bacterium | reverse complement strand
GAGCAGGAGGGCACCTATCCGCTCCCGGAGGCCCAGATCGACCGCTTTCTCATGAAGCTTGTGGTCTCCTATCCCTCCCGCGAGGAAGAACAGTCGATCGTGAAAATGATCATGAATGAGACAAACCTTCCGGACGTGCCGCACGTGGTGGACGGCCCCACGCTGTTAGCGCTCCAGGAAGCCACCCGCCGTGTCTTTATAGAAGAGAAGCTGATCAAGTACATCACGGATCTGGTCTTTGCCTCCCGCTTCCCCAGCGAATACGGCCTGAAAATTGACAATATGATCCAGTACGGAGCATCGCCCCGTGCGTCGATTGCGCTCGCGCAGGTGGCCCGTGCCCGCGCCCTGATCAACGGCGAGAAAGCCGTGATGCCGGAAGACATCAAAGCCGCCGTGAACGACGTTATGCGTCACAGGATCATTCCCACGTATCAGGCGGAGGCCGAGGGCATCCGGTCGGAAGAAATACTGCGGAGGATTCTGGAGTCGGTCAAGGTGCCATGAAACCGGCGGATAACGATCAGGCCGTTGCCACGCTTCTCAAGCGGGTCCGCGAACTGGAACTCGTGGCCCGGCAGAATGTGTCCGGCCACTACATTGGTCAATATTTGACATCGATCCGCGGCACGGGGATGATGTTTCACGAAGCGCGCAAATATGTGGAAGGTGACACAGTCCGCCAGATCGACTGGAACATGACAGCCCGGATGGGCGAACCCTTTGTAAAGATCTTCCGGGAGGAAAGAGAAAGAGAAATCTTCATCGCTCTCGACGTCAGCCGGTCCATGCATTCGGGATGGCAGGACAGGACTAAAATGGAGTACGCCGTGGAACTCGCTGCAACCCTCGCCGTCTCGTCCACAGGAGCCAAAGACAAACTGGGATTTTTGACGTTTTCGGACCGGGTGCATGATGTTGCCCGGCCATTGGGCGGCCGCGTGCAGCTCTTCCGCGCTCTCAGGGGCTTTCTTTTAGGAGGAGCCCTGAAACCCAAAAGCGCCGTATCAGATCCGCGGAGCGCCATTCATGCCATACAACGCCTGACCGGCCGTCGCTTCGTGGTTTTCATCATTTCTGATTTCGTGGATTACGACGTTCCGGAAGATCTGCGTTATATCAAAGCGCGTCACGACGTTTCGCTCTTTCATGTGTATGATCCCGTTGAATACGACACAGAATCAAACGTTATCCTTCCAGCCTACTCGCCGGAAGGCACCGCGCACTACGGCCCGTGGCGTCCGGGGGAAACAGGCCCCCTTTCCACCATGCACGACTTTCTTTTCAATGAGTGCCTCCGTTCGCGCATTCAGTTCGCGTCGTTCTCCACGCGTTCCAACCCCGGCCGTTCCCTGACCGACTTCTTCCAGAAGAGGACGCTCGCGAGGCACTGATGAACCCGGCTCTGTCTGACAACCCTCTTATGGCTCCCCTGCCCGCCGGCCCTCTGGACCTTCTGCACATTTTCCCTGTTTACATGAACTGGATCCTGGGCCTTGCCCTGACGCTCGTGATCCTTGCTGTGCTCGGCTGGCTCGTGGCCTGGTTTTTTGAGCAGCGGAAAAAACAGAACGCTGCCGCTCCCGCTGTGCCCCGCGCCCGACGTGAAGCAAAGGGGCTGATAGAAGACATCATGCTTGAGTACGTGCACAGGAAAGCCTACCGAGAAGGATGCCACCGTCTCTCCGCGTTCCTGAAAGAATTCTACGAAAACCGATATAACGTTCCAGTGGAAGAGATGACGCCGGCAGAGATCGCGAAAGCCCTTCCGGGGCGCGACCGCGGCGGCCTATTTCAAAGGCTGGGACAGCTCCAATTCGGCCTGCACGAACCGGATGAGAAATCCTTTGAGAAGATCTGCAAGGAAGCCGCCCGTCTTGTGGAGAAAGAACCCGTGCTGGCAGGTCCCGCATGACGCATCTGTTGCCTGACGTTCTTTGGGCCCACCCATTCTGGCTCTGGGTCCTGCCGGCGGTTCTGGTCTACGGGGCGGCAAGAGTCTGGCTCCACCGGCGTGCTGCTCTTCCGGCTGCCCTCCGTCAATTTCACAAAGCTCCGGCCCGCGGCCGCATCCTTTCAGGCCTCCGCCTTGCCGTGGAGATAACGCTCTTGATTCTCATGCTCACGGCCCTTGCGGGACCCTATCGTGACGATGAAGTCAGAAGCATCAAAGAAGAAGGAATCGACATTGCCCTGGTGCTCGACGTCTCCGCCAGCATGCAGGCTGCGGATTTCAAACCGACACGCTTGGAAGCGCTGAAAACTATCGCATCAGACTTCGTGAAGCGCAGCAGCGCCAACCGCATTGCCGTCTATGCCTTCGCGGGCGACGTCTTCACCCAGACGCCTCTCACGTCCGACCACGCCGTTTTATTGGAGCTCCTCGACGCTTTGTCGTACCATATCGTGGATCATTCAAGAAGCGGCGGGACAGCGATCGGAGACGCGCTCCTCACGGCGGGCTCACGGCTTGTGAAAAACAAGATCGCCGGAAGAAGCCAGGTTGTGATGCTCATAACGGACGGCGAGAGTAACGAAGGCGCCGATCCGCTCTTGGGCGCGCGTTATCTGGCCGAGAACAATATCCGCCTTCACGTTGTGGGCGTGGGCGGCGACAAAGAAATCCAGGTCTTCGTGGACGGCAAACCGTTCATCGGCGGCAACAACCAGCTTCTGATGACCAAGCTGGACGACGCACAGCTGAAACAGATTGCAAAGGCCGCGGACGGCAGTTACTACCGCGCTTCCGATGAAAACGTCCTTGCCTCCATCTTCGACCGGCTGTCGCGGCTGGAGCGGTCGCCTATCGAGGTGGAGACATACAGGACCCGCCGGGAATACGCGGCCCTGTGCGCCCTCTGTGCGGCACCGTTTCTGTTTTTGTGGGCAGGCATCGGGTTCTTTGTCCGGAGGCCTCTCCTATGACCGACTTCCGATTTGAATCGCCGCTTGTGATTCTCGCGCTGGCTCCGGTCTGGGCGGGACTGCTGACTTTCATTTTTTGGACGCAAAGGCGTTCTATCCAGTGGATCGACAAAAGCATCTCCCCGCGCTTCCGCTCCGCATTCACGATCTACGGCCCCATAACGTTCTACGCGCACGCAGTCCTGCTCCTGATCGCCGGGTGGACGTTAATCGCAGCGGCGGCGGGTCCCTACAGGCGCGGCACAGTGGAAGTCACACGTAAAGCGCCGTATGTAATCATGCTCG
>JACPZR010000111.1 GCA_016195395.1 Spirochaetia bacterium | reverse complement strand
GCTTCTAAAGAGTTGTGATCGGTCGCGGCAGCAGAGTCGACTGAACTGTACAAATGCGCTCCCTTTCCAAAAACATGGCCGGGTTTCTTCTACTTCTCGCCGGAGTCACCCTTGTCATCGGCGCATCCAAACCCGATTTCTCCCTCATGTACGACGCCCGCGTGAAGGCACTCCAGGTTCACGCTCTAGTAACGTCTCATTTTGCGTCGGAGGAACTTTTCTATACCGCGCGCAGCGTCGATCCAAAAGAAGAGTATTATCCGTTGCAGGTGAACAACCGGGCGCGTGTAAACGGAAGAACGATCGGCGTATTCCCTGTGTTGCTGGCTGTTCTGTCATCGCCTCTCTACGCATTGTTTGGATTCTCTGGATTGTTGTACTTTGGACTGATGGGCCTTTTTGTATTCCTGTGGATTTTGCGCACTTACTGGCGGTTTTCGAACGTTGCTTTGGTCTTCGCGTTACTTGGATCATATATTCTGGTTCTATCTCTCGATTATTCGGAACAGACTCTTTTTCTAGCCGTGATCCTCGCGGCGATCACCGCTTTCCACCGGGGGAAGATTGTATGGGCTGCCGTGTTTGCAGGCAGTTCCGTCTGGCTCCGGCATGAAGGGATCGTGTTCGCCTTCTGCTTTGCGGGGGCCATGTGGTATTCCGAGGGTTTTGCCCCCTTTGGAAAGCGTTCGCAATTGATTTCAGGGCGGGCCCTGCGCTTTGTCGGCGTTTTTCTTGGCATGATAGGCCTGTTTCTCTTGTTCAACGTGTGGAAATACGGGCTGCCGCTGGGCCCGCGGTTCGCGGCCAACTACGCCGGACATCGAGTGACGTTATCCATGCGTCTTGACTGGATCGCACAGCTCCTGTTCTTCCGCATCAAAGATGGCGGCATCCGGATTGGCCTGTTGGCCTACATGCCCTTTGCGGCAGTCATTTTCGCCGCACTCCTCCCTGTGTTGGGGCGTCTGTCAGCCCGGCACAAGACGGTGGTCCTCGGAACGTTATGTTACATGATCCTCCTCCCATGCGTTGCGCCCAACAGCGGATTCTTGGATTGGGGGCCCCGTTATATGAGCGCCGCGATTCCGGGCATTCTCATCTCCGCGCGCTGGCTTTGGCTGTCTCATAGACGCCGCGGACATTCCCTGCCGGCGCGGGCGTTCCAAAGTTTTCTGATGGGCGTGCCCGTTGTACTGTCATTGACAGGTCTAGCAGCTGGTCTTGCCAGCCGCAAAGAAATCAAGAAGCTCTACGATCACTACAAGAGTCTCAACGCCGACGCGTACGTCTTCCATGATTTTTCGGTGATGTACTACATTGGAAACGACTACGTCAGTAAACTGGTACTCTGCGCCCCCGATCAGGATTCCTTGCACAACGTGCTTGACCGCCTTGGTCACGAGCCGTCCGTCAAGCGAATTGCTCTTGTACAGTTGCGCCAGGGAATCGTTACTACAAAAGCTCTGAACCAGATCCGGCAGAATCCCGTTGAAGACCCCATGTTAAAAGTGGACGCGTGGGATGAACGATCCGTTGACAAACTTGTCCGCAAATACCTGGCCAACGTGGTGCGCGCGGATAAGGCAGTCCTGACAATCTGGGTGGGCGACGTT
>JACPZR010000110.1 GCA_016195395.1 Spirochaetia bacterium | reverse complement strand
AGGCTCGAACACGTTGAAGCGCTTTTGGAATCCGGCGTCACTGACACGGACCGTTTTGGGGGGCGGATTTCTCATTCTCCTGGGCGCGCTCGCACTTTCGGGCAGGTCCCAGACCGCGTGGGCGTTCTCGTTTCAGGGAGGGGCCGGGGTCGGAGCCGTCATCGGCGGCCTGATTCTTTTGGGCGCGGCGTTGTACATCCAGTCCCGCGGAAACGACGTGTCCATCCCCGGCATCGAAACGTTATTCGTTCTCCGGCCGGGAAAAGCGCGCTGGGTTGTCTTTGCCATTCCCCTCGCGCTCATGGCCGGGGTCCTCCTCTACGTTTTCCGGTTGCGCCTCTTCCTGAATCCACCCGGCGGTCTGGGAGACAGCTTACAGCTGGTGCAGCATGTGCCGGCTTATGCGCATATCTTTGGATACTTGGACAGCTTTGATGAAGCGTTAGATCTGTATTTTCACTCAAAGGTGTACCTCTGGATCGAGAAGTCGTTTCACGGCACAATCGTGGATGCGTATGCGTGGCCGTCCATTGGCGCCGGAGTAGTATTCACGTTAGTCGTGCTCCGTTTTCTTTGGGGCCGGCCCTGGGCGCACATGGCCGCCGGCTTTTTTCTCTTGTACTGCAACACCGCGCTCCAACTCTACGCCGGGTACGTGGAGAATTATACATTTGCGTCCCTCATTCTTTCTTCAACGCTGTTGTTTGGGGGACAGCTCCTCGAGCGGGCCCAAAGCGACGACCTTGCGGCTGAAGAAAGACGGAACCCCGTGCCCGTTTGGCCCCTCTCTCTTCTTGCAGTGGCCGCCGCGGTGGGAGTCCTGTTTCATCTGATCGTGGGGGCGGTGCTTCCGGGCCTCGTCTATGTCTGCTGGCGGCAGGCCGGAGGACGTTGGACAGACTTTGCGCGACGCGCTCTCATTGCGTCTGTTCCGGCCTTGGTGATTTTGGGCGCTGGATGGATCTTCTTGTTCAAGCTGGTGGCGAACCCATTGACGATCTCGGGGTCCTTTGCGTCACACCCTGCGATTCTTCATCCAAAGAAAATTCTGACGTTGGCTCACACCTTAAATTATGTATCTCTCTACCTTTTCGCAGCGCCTGCAGCCATCCTTGTGCTGCTGGTTCTTTTTGGTAGGAGCAGCTCAAACAACACTCAGGCGCGGCGGGCTCTCTTCAGAACACCGGCGGAAAGATTCGCAGGCATGACGTTTGCGGTCCTTGGCACGCATGCCTTTGTCTGGAACTCTATGATCGGATTTTCAGGCGCCTTTGAACCTCCTCGCCTTCTACGTATTCACACGTCCCACAGAGAAGACTCATACACTCAAGACAGCCACACTGGCCGCCGTGGCTCTGGTCTCGCTCGCGTGGAGTCTCTCGTGGCTGGGGCGCAACTCCCAAGAGAGAGGCGCTTCGCGCGACAATCTGGAAAATGCGCAGCGTGTCTCGCGCGCCGTCATCGAACGTGTGAACCGCGATACCGCCTTTGCCGCCGTGCCGGATTTGGAGCGCCGTCGCACCTGGCTCAAACTCGAGCTGTTTCAAGAACGCGCGCGCCTCATCATCGCACGTGCCCCCTGGTCTCTTGATGAAAAACAGCGCCTGACCCGCCGGCTGGAACGCGCCACGTCGGAGTATCGGAGAGCGGCCCTGCTCGATAGGGTATCTTACACGGAACAGCTGCCTGCGATTTGGGATGAACTTACGGCTGTGAATGAGGCCGTTACGCCGGCGGAGTAACCGCTCACTTGCTCATAGAATAGAGGAGAATGCTCGTCAGATCGCACATGCTGTCACAGCGGACGGTGCATGCATTGAAGTCCGGCAGTTCTGCTGCGTCAATCTTGCCGTTGGCATTGGTATCGTACGTATTGAAACAATTGGTGTAGCAGCCGGTTTTGCCGGTGGGGCACATGAGCGCATAGTATGCGATCTTGGCCGGAATGGGATCCGGGTCGTGTTTGCACTGCGGAGCCGCACTCCACGCAAAAGACAACAGAAGAAGAAGCGTCCAGCGGCGCATAATGCAGGTCCCGTCCGGGCCTCTTTTCCGTAAACTCCAAAAAGTGGATACCGGGCTTTTGGTTGACCGGGGTCCACGCACGCCCACAAAGGCGTGTGCCCTGCCCCGTCCGCTGCCGCTCGGTCCTTGTCATGGCTCTGGCTCTTTTGGGAGCCTGTGGCGAGACCTCCCGACGGGTCCTGATCCGTCGCCCTGTGCCCATCCCGCAAACCGCAACAGAGAATCAATCTCTCCCGGCCACAGACGTCCGATATCTCTTGGTCAAACGATCAGGAGACAACGCTGTCCTCGCCGCCGAGCAGGGGAAGTGGAAAGAAGCCTTATACGCGTGGGAAAAGATTCCCGGCAAAGACTGCGCGGTGCTCAACAATCTGGGACTCGCGTACCGCATGACCGGGGATCCGGAGCGCGCCGTCGATTTTCTGTCACGCGCCTTGGCCGCCTGCCCGGACCATCCGGAGGTCCGTTGGAACTATGCGGCGGAGCTGGCACTTGGAAAGACTCCCAGGCCCCTCTATCGTAAAAGCGAAAGCGAGGCAGAACCATGAAGAGCCAGAAAAGACTGCACAGCCTTGCGCTGCTCCTACTTCTTCTTTTTCTTGGGGGACTTCCATCTTGTGGCAGCCCGCATGAAGTACCCCCCTACTATTTTGTTCTATTCCCACAGTTGCGCGCCGGCGGTCAACGTCCCACCGCGCCCACTGGTCTAACGTATTCCTACAACCTGTTTCAGAAGCG
>JACPZR010000109.1 GCA_016195395.1 Spirochaetia bacterium | reverse complement strand
GTGTTTGCCGGGGACCCATATTCGTAGGGGTCCGGGCTGAAGAGTTTTGTCTTTGTCTTCAGCTGCACATGGACTTCAAGTCCAATGACTGGTTGAAAATCTGCCACGAATCAGGGTCTGGACGCGCCCGTCCGCTATCAAGAGGAAATTTGTGCAGGGGATCATTTTCCACATCCTGCCTGCTTTTTGGCTGACGCCAGGCGCCGTTTTGGTTTTAAGGGCAGCTGTAGCGCGCGGTATGTCATCGATCTTCTGCATTGCAAATCAAAAGGGCGGAGTAGGGAAAACCACCACAGCCATCCACCTCGCCATGGGCCTTGCACGGAGCGGCCGCCGCTGCCTTCTCATTGACCTCGACGCTCAGGGCAATGCCAGTTCCATCTTTGTTGAGTCGCCGGACCCGGAGCGCTCAAGCTATGCCATCTTCAAAGACAAACGGTTGATCACGGACGTTGCCTGCAAGACGCGCGAGTCGAACCTGGACGTTGTTCCCGCGGTGATCCACCTTGCTGAAGTGGAGACGCTCCTTGCGGGAGCCGTGGACGGGTTCTTCAGGCTCCAGGAATCGTTTCAGGGCGCGGACTACGATTTCGTGGTTGTGGACTGTCCACCGAATTTAGGTCTCTTGACCGTGAACGCATTTGTGGCGTCCACGCATCTGATCGTCCCTCTCCAGACAGCAAAGTTTTCACTGGATGGGATCCGCACCATCCTCGACATGACGCGGACAGTGCAGAAGCGTTTCAATGCGTCGTTATCTGTGCTCGGCGCGCTCCTAACAATGTTTGACGGACGGACGGCAATTTCACAGGCAGTAGCAGAACCCATCGGCGAGCATCTACCGGTTTTCAAGACCAAGATCTCCCGTTCCGTGGCCGTTGAGGAAGCGCACTTGCTCAAGAAAACGATTTTTGAATATCAGCCGCGCAATAAGGTGGCCAAAGAATACGTGGCGTTCACGGAGGAGGTTCGACTTGGCGTCCAAGAAAGACAAGCTCGGTGAAGCGGCCAAAAACCAGATCGAGAAAGCGGTCGGAGACTCCGGCGGTGGGATCGGTGGATTTGTCCGGGATATGCGCGGAGACAGCGCTTCCCGCGCCGCGGACAAGCCGGATGACACGAATATTTTAGTTTCGCGCCCTGAACCCGTACAAGAAACTGTCCGGGAAGAGACACGCGCGGCGTCTTCCAGCAGAGGGAAGGAGAGTCCAAGAATGGCCAGAAGTAGAGAGTCGGTTTATAACGTATCGAGTGACATCCGCCTTGAAGATTACACGGATGATGCCGGCGGCGGGTCGCGCTATACAACGATTGCAAAATACGGCGGGATTGGTGTCGTCGCTTTCCTGATTATTTTCGGTATCTATAAGCTCTTGTTTGGTCCTTCCTTTGTCCTTGCTGTGGCGGGGTCTGAAATTGACGAGGCCAACGCGAAGACTGTCTCTGACGTTGAGCACGTGACTGTGTCTCCCGGTGCGCCCGTGTATATCCGCTTTCAATGGAAAGCAGGGGACCTAAAGACGGACTACTTAAAAGTGAAGATTGACCGCGTGGGTGAAAGCGGCGGCAAAGACGATGAAGAGGCCCTGCTGGGACGCAAAACACCCAAGACCGCTAACTACATCTACTACATGCTGGAACCCTTGGACTCAGGGAAATACCACGTTCAAGTGATCACGCGCGACGGAGACACGCTGCGCGAAAAAGACTTTGCCGTCGAATAGGACCCAACTTGAACCCGTGCACGATCGGCCTGCCGCGGGGCTTCCGCTGGCTGCGCTCGCGGCTTTGCTTCTTGTCACAATCCTCACACTCTGCTCACTGACGCTCGGATGCGATCGTTTGTTCCGTGTCCCGTCGCCCGACGGAGTCCCCTCAGACGCAGCACGCAATAGAAAAACCGGCCTCTGGGAATGGACCGATGCGGACGGGAAATATCACATGGCCTATGGCGACGGCAGGCGCGCCATGCTTGGAACCGTCGCGGGCGGTCTGCGTCAGGGAGAGTGGCGCTCCTTTGGGCCGGACGGCGAACACATAACGTCTATAGGGGCATACAAAGACGACTTTCGGACCGGTATCTGGCATTTCTACGACGATCAGGGGGTACTCTACATGACCGTGTCGTACAAGCCGGAGCCCATGAGCATGGAGATCGCATTTCTCTCTCACGACTACGGCAATGAAAACGGCATTACGGAGCGGTTCTTTCCTGACGGCCGTCTTGAGGAGCGCTCCGTGTATTCCGGAGGTTTTCCGGACGGCGAAGTGGTACGCTACTATAGGAACGGCCGCAAAGCCGCGGAAGGACGTTATGCGCACGGGTTACGCACGGGATCGTGGCGCTTTTATTATCAGGACGGCGGCGTGGAACGCACAGAGTCCTATGTGGCGGGAAAGCTTGACGGCTCTGCCAGGAACTATCACCCGGGCGGCGCACTCTATCATGAGAGTATTTACAAAGACGGCGTGCAGGTAGATGTCCGCATCGCGAACGCCTTCTAGCGCAGCGGAGCGGCCTTCAGGCTCGCGGGCGTTATTAGTGTCGGTCGCGGCATGGGGATGGCTGGCCGCAGGCAGCGTCCTTCTTCTGATCCTTCTATTTCTTGAGTTTACGCCTCCAGCCTACACGGCTCCGATTGCCGGCGTCCTTGGGATTCCTCTTTTTTTCCGCTTTCCTGGCCGACGTTATTATATAGGCGCCGTCGTGGTACTTGTGACTCTCCTTTTGACGCTCCGCGGATGGGTCGAGTTCTGGACGCCGTGATCTCCACATGACACCTCACAGCAAAGGGAAACGCACCACACACAGGCGAAGGCCTCCGGCGAGGGACGGGTGGGCTGTGGTCATATCATCAGAGGATGTGTATTGGTCCTTTGAAATCTCTTCAAAGCACGTGTATCAGGGCTTTCTGGGTCTGGTCTTTCTTTTGGTGGGGACGATCCTTTTTCTTCTGGTGGACTCCGATTCGGTGCGCGGCCCCGCTCAAGGGGGCGGAGTCATCGAGCTCGACTATCGGGGACAGACTGCGAAAGCAGAACTTGAGGACCTCGCGCGCTTGGCGGAGCTGTCATTCGCCAAACAGCGCGAAATTCACGCAGCGCTCCAGAGCGCCGAGTTCGTGCATGAGCATACGCCGGAGAATCCGATTGCCACTCTTGCCGACATGCGCCGCCGCTCAAGCGACGTGGCCATCACAGAATTCGTGAAGGCGCGCATTCGTCGTAACCAGGACTACATCGCAGCGAACCTGACATATGCGGACGGGTACCAGGAAGCCATCCGTCCTGTGCCGCATGGCTGGCCGTTGGCCATGCCCAGGCTGACGCTTACATCAGGCTTTGGTCAGCGACGCAAACAGTTCTTTGATCCGTGGTCGGGCCAGGAATTTCACAAGGGCTTGGACCTGGGGGCCCGCATCGGCGACCCGATTGTTGCCACAGCGGAAGGGGTTGTGAAGTGGGCGGCCTGGGATTCCGAGGGTTACGGCAACAAAGTGATCATCGTGCATCCATCAGGATACGAAACGCTCTACGCGCACATGAGTTCGATTCATGTAAAGGCGAATCAGTATGTAAAACCGGGTCTCTTGATCGGCCGCGTGGGAATAACGGGGTTCACTACGGGACCGCACCTGCACTATGAGGTCATACGATCGGGTCAACCCTTGGATCCCATGCAGTTCTTGGTTCCCTGACACCCTGACAAACAGGCCTCAAACAGCATTTTTCTTGCAACCGCACAAAGGGCTGCCCTGTCATACTCCGCGATGGGCGACGAGAAACTGATGCGTGAGCTTCTGGGGGCCGTTGAGCGGCTGACAGTTCTGCTCCAGAATCAACCAAAACCCGCTACGCACCCGGCGGCCGAGATCATCCTTACGATCATTCCGCTTGTGGCCATTGTCCTTGGCAGTGTGCTTTTGTTTTTCTTCTTACTTTGGCAGTACCGGCTCAAGGGTGAACTGATCCGGACGAACCAGTTTGTGTACACCAGCTGGAAAAACATCCGCATTCTTTCTCTGCTCGCGGGCTGCATCAGCACTCTCGTGGGAGTGCCTATCACCGTTCTCTTTCTCGTTGTTGAAGGCGTGAACTACCACGCGCTCGGCGGCATTATTCCCCTCTTTGCAGGAATAGGACTTCTCTTGTTTTATGGACTTTCACGCGGCATCACTCACTCATGACGGCGGAGCCGATTTCTTGGGAGAAGACTCAGAGGCGCAGAAGAATTTTGAAACGCGCTTTCAAGAGACTTCCAAGATGATCTACAACCTGGGACTGCGCCTCTTCCGCGACGCGGACGATGCCATGGACTTTGCCCAGGAAGTCTACCTGCGTGCCTACACCCGGCTGGATAAATTCAGGGGCGAATCCCGGTTCTCTACGTGGCTCTATTCTTTGGCGCTCAATCTGGGTTTGAACAAGATCCGCCGCGAAAAGCGCGTTGTCGAAGACAGCGTGGATCCCAATGATTTTTCTAACGAGGCCGCACGCGACACGCAGCCCCTCCCTGACGAGCAGATTCTCGCCTCGTCCGATTCTGAACTGGAAGTGCATG
>JACPZR010000125.1 GCA_016195395.1 Spirochaetia bacterium | reverse complement strand
CGGTGGTCTGCGGATGCGTCTCAAACTCTGCTCCATGCTTCTGACGGACCCCGACTTCCTCTTTTTGGACGAACCGACAAACTACCTGGACCTCCGTACGCTTTTGTTTCTGGAAACGTTCCTGCGTACGTTCCGCGGCGGCTACATGGTCATCTCGCACGACCGCGAGTTTTTGAAGCGCACCTGCCGTCATACGATGGATGTGGACCGCGGGCAGATTCACCTCTTTCCCGGGCCGGTGGAAGCATACCTTGCCTACCGCCGCGAACAGTTGGAGCAGATTGAAAAGCACAACAAGAACGTAGAGGCACGACGCCAGGAACTCCAGGAATTCGTAAACCGGTTCAAGGCCAAAGCAAGCAAAGCCGCGCAGGCGCAGTCGAAGATGAAGATGATCGAGAAGCTGCATACCATCGAAATTCAGGTGGCAGCGAAGACCATGCGCCTCCGGATTCCCGGCGGTGAAAAGCGCGGCGGTGCAGCCGTGCGCGTGCGCAATCTTCGGATCGGATACCCGGACAAAGTAGTTGCGGATGACATCGACTTCGAGGTGAAGCGGGGCGATCACATTGCGGTGCTCGGGGACAACGGTCAGGGCAAGTCAACGCTGCTCAAGACTCTGGCCGGGTCGCTCGCGGCTTTGTCGGGTGACGTTCAATGGGGCTTTGAAATCAAGATTGGGTACTATGCGCAGCACGTGTATGAGGAATTGAAAGGGAAGAACACGGTTCTTGAATACTTGGACTCCTCTGCTTCCAAAGGCACAAAGACGCAGGACATCATGGACCTGGCCGGCGCCATGCTCTTTCAGGGAAACGACGTCAAGAAGAGCGTGGATGTACTCTCCGGGGGCGAGAAGTCGCGCCTGTCTCTTGCGGGAATTCTTCTGGGCCGGCCGGACGTTCTCTTGTTGGACGAACCCACGAACCACCTTGACTTTGAAACCGTAGAAGTGCTGGGGGCAGCGCTCCGCGATTTTCCCGGAACCATCTTCTTTGTAAGCCATGACCGCACCTTTGTCCAGCTGGTGGCGAGCACCATCGTGGAAGTGGCCGGTGGAAAGGCACGCCTCTACCCCGGAACGTATGAAGAGTATGTGTATCGTCTGGAAATGGAAGCGGGCGAGGGCCATAAGGCTGCGGGCAAAATGAAAGGAGACGACGCTCCCCACACCTCGACTCCAAAGGCAGGGGCTGTTGTAACAAGCGCGGCTCAGGTGGCACAGGCTGTCGTTCCGGATGAGAAAGGCAACGCGGATAACGCGGACAACACGTACGCCCGTCGCAAAGCGATTCAGGCCGACGCAGCCAAGGCCCGCGATGAAGTCAAGAAACTGGACAAAGACATTGCCGCTGGTGAAAGTGAGAAGGCAGCGATCATGACCCGTGTCAATGCGGGTAACGCATCGCGCGAAGACTACGTCCGCCTCGACGCGCTTGGAAAGCTCCTCGCCTCCTATGAAGAGCGATGGCTGGCCCTCCAAGCTGTTCTGGAACAGGCAAAGACGGTCGCAAAATCCTCCGAAAAATAGTCGACGTTAAATCACAGTATTCCTATATGTATACTAGGAGTTCCAAATGACATACGATATCTGGCCTTTTTGGTGGGGTGGGCTCGCCATAGCAGGCGTGGCCATTCTTGTGCTCGTGGTCGGCGGGCAGTTCGTCGCGGTGACCCGCGGCTACGCGAGCATGTGTTCGATCATTTCACAGAAGTCTTACTTCCATCGTCCCGACATGGGCGGTCCCTTTGGGTTTCGCACAATGTTCGTGATCGGCATCATTGCCGGCGGAGCAGCCGCCGCGCTCTTGTCCGGCTCGTTCCACGCAGGCTTTGAGCTCGGCATGTTCGATAAAATCTGGGGCACCAACGTCGCTGTAAAAGCGGGCGTGCTCATTGTGGGCGGCTTCCTGTGGGGCTATGGATCGCGGATGGCCAAGGGCTGCACCTCTGGGAACGCAATCTCGGGACTCTCGCGCGGCTCGCCCGCAAGCCTTGTGGCCACGGCGTGCTTTTTGATCGGCGGGGTCATGGTTACGCAGCTTGTGATGCTGATTGTGGGAGGTCACTGAAATGTTACAGCGTGTATTCTTCCTTGTAGCAGGCGTTCTTTTTGGCTTTGTCCTCGTGAAGTCCGGAGTGGGCAACTATGACGTTATCCACAAGATGTTCATGTTCCAGGAGTTCCATATGTACGGCCTTCTGGGCGTGGCCGTTGGAACTGCTTTCATCGTGGTGCAGATTCTCAAGCGTATGAAGTTCAAGGCGCTTCTCACCGGCCAAACCCCGGATATGTCCATTGAGAAGCCCACCAAGGCGCATGTGATCGGCGGACTTTTGTCCGGATTCGGCTGGGCGTTGACCGGAGCCTGCCCGGGACCCGCGCTGGCACAAGTGGGGTTTGGAACGCTTGCAGGGATCTTTACGGTGATTGGAATTTTCGGCGGCGTCTACGTTTACGGCCGCGGCGAGTCGACCTGACAAAGAGCTGCCCACGAGGCCGCCACAGCAGCGCGCCTCAGGGTGCTATTGGATAAACGCAGTCTGAACAATCAGCTGCATGTCCCGCGAAACGGATTGTTCGGCAGGCGCAACAGGGAAGGATCCCTCGAGCGCCTCTGAAGCGTCGGCTGCTGCGATCTGTGCTACCGCCTGCTCCACGCGTGAAAATGCCACCGCAGCGATGGCGCATCCCAGAAGCGCGGCCAGAACCATATTCGAAACCTTCTTCCTGCGGTTCTTGACGCGCGACGTTACCTTGAGAGCAATCGAACAGTCCCACTGAGTATCTGCAAGGCGCTGTTCAACAGCGCGGCACATCCGGTCTTTCATTGGGAGCCTCCGGATGCGGTGCTTCCGGAAACTGCGGCGCGTACCGCAGTGGGAGGCACGCCGAGTACTTTCCTCAGAAGCTCCCGCCCCCGAAAGGCCCGGGACTTCACTGTCCCCCGGCTGATGGAGAGCTCTGATGCGATTTCTTCCTCACTCCGTCCCTTCCAAT
>JACPZR010000124.1 GCA_016195395.1 Spirochaetia bacterium | reverse complement strand
GACCGGCGCGCGCACTTCCGAATGGATTCCATCGATCTCATCTGCAAGCCGATTGACGGACAATTCCCTGACTATGAGCAGGTCATCCCGCAGAAAGTTGACCAACAGATTCCCCTTGATAGAGGCCTCTTTGAGACAGCCATGCGACAAGTGGCCGTCATGGCAGGGGATCCGTCGCGACAGGTGCGCATGACGTTCGGAAAAAACAATCTGACAATTACCGCGTCCACACCGGATTTGGGAGAGGCCACAGACACCATTACGTGCGGTTTTGGCGGGGCGGAGATTACCATCGCTTTCAATTCCAACTACGTGATGGACGTTATACGTATCCTTGATTCTGAAAAGATCACCCTGGGTTTTTCTTCGTCCAGCGCCCCTACAACAATCACGGAAGAGAACGACCCGCAATTTATCGCTGTGATCATGCCGATGAAGATCTAGGGTGTTGTAGTTGCGATTAACGTGAACCTCAAGACGCTGCGGATCCAGAATTTCCGCACCTATGATTCTCTTGAACTGGAGTTCAATACCCGGCTCTCCTTTATCACAGGAGAGAACGCCGTGGGGAAGACCAACATCCTCGAGGCCATTGGAATCCTGTCCGTGGGCAAATCCTTCCGGGGGGCCGCAGACGGTGACATGGTCCGGCAGGGCACGTCGGCGTATTATGTCGCCGGGTCTTTTCAGCGCGCCGGCCTTTCGAGCGACGTAGAAGTCGCCTGCGAGCTCTCTAACAGCCATACCAAACGGCGCATCAAGGTGAACAGTAAGGTGGCGGCGAATCGGTCTGCGCTTCTGGGAAATCTTGTCACCGTGGTATTCAGTCCTCTCGACATCATGATCGTAGAAGGCGGGCCGGCGCCGCGTCGGAGGTTCTTGGACCTTGTGCTCTCAAGCCATGACGGGGACTATCTTCAGAATCTCTTGGCATACAACCGTGCGCTCCGCCAGCGCAACACTCTGCTCAAACAGGTCCGCGAAAGAAAAATCCGGCTGGATGACGTTGAATCCTGGGATGCGGCGATCACTCCCTACGCTGTGCGGATCATAGAGACGCGGTTGAATTTCATGCGTGAGTTCACGCCGATTCTCGACGCTTCCATTGAACGGATCTCAAACAGCAAGGACCGACTGGAAGCCAGACTCCTATTATCTGTGCCGGAAGAATTGGATTTCCGTCAGGCTCTCCGCAAACGCCTTGTCCGCGACGCGGCCACTACGCATACGAGCGTTGGGCCGCACAGACATCTTTTGGAGTTCACCACGCACGGCCGCGATATATTGAACTACGGCAGCCAGGGGCAGAAACGCTCTTTGGTGCTGGCGCTCCGCATTGCCCAGTTTGAGTACCTCAAACGCCGCCTTGGCTTTGCACCCGTACTCCTGATAGACGACGTACTGCGCGAGCTCGACACACATCGCAGCGCGTCGTTCATTAAGCTTCTACATGAATGCGGGCAGGCATTGTTCACTACACCGGACCCGGCCGGGATTGCTGCAATGACCCCGTCGCTTCAATCTGAAATTTCAGTATACAAAGTAACAGAGCCGGGCGTAGTACTGAGGGAGCAGTGAGCGGCGAGGCGAAAAACGGTCCCGGACCTTGGAAAGAAGCAGATGATCGTGTGCGGAGTTCCGTGACACCATTGGGCTTTACGGGGTCGGAAATGGACGGGATCCTAGGTGTCGTGATGAAAGATCGGCCTGACGCCCGGGAAGCCTTGGTATTGTCCCGGTCGCAGAGCCGCTGGCCACAGGCAGCTGGTTCATTGGCAAAACACTCGTGGCCGGAAAAGTATTCCCACGGCCGGTTGACGGTTCGTATGTCGAGCGATGCGTACGCGCAGGATTTTATGATGTATCGGACGGACATATTGAAGCGCCTCCGCGGCTTTGGACTCACGGAAATCACCTCACTCTATCTCCAAAAAGGAAGACCAGGTTTCAAAGTGCAGGGTGAAGCTGCCGCGGAAAGTATTCCGGCGGCGCGCCCGCCTCATGAAACGACAATGACGGAAGGAGCCAGGGAGCTCGCGGACGCGTTGAGGAAGATGCGGAACGACTCATGATGACCTTTGTGACTCTGGTGGGGGTAGCGATTGCTGTGACAGCCTTCCTGTACCTTCTTTCGGCCGGATCGCCCAAACCGGCCCAAAAGGGCGGCAACGTCAGTTCCGGGCCCGTGATTCTCGATCCGCGGAAGGTGTACGCCAGAAAGGAAGGTGACATCCCAATGAGAGTGTGTCCGGTATGCGGCGCGGTCCTGACCCAGGAGGAATATCTGATTGCCGCTCTGGGACCGGAAGTGCCTGAAGGACACAAACGCCAGGCTCAGATTTATGGTTGCCCCCACTGCTATACGCGGGGTATCGGAGGGCTGACCAGGCTCGAACCCTGAAAGTGAGGAGGATGAATGGAACGGCGTCTTAAAGATCCCGGAGCGTTAACACCTGAAGAGCAGGAATATGTTAAAAACTCGCTGGCCGGCCTCATCAGCACATTGAAGGCCAAAAAGCTTGTTCACGCAACCGGCACCAGCCTCATCTCTGATGAAGACATCGTTCTCAATTCCCTCCTGCATCCTGAGCGGGGCGATGTGGTGGTGTCCCTGCTGCGCGGTCACAAGCGGCCGGAACTATTCATCAGCAACCGCCGCGAAGAAGGATCGCCGTTTGCAGTCATGACCCGCAAGGAGTGCGACCGTCACCCGGGCAGACGCATGATCAATGGATCCATCGAAAGTCTCAAAGATGAGATGCGGGGTCTCTTTCTTACAACAGTGCAGGACCGCGATCTTCTGGAACATTCGACCGAAGACAAGCGGATCGATATTTTCTCAGTCCACTTTGGAATGGGGGAAGCCAAAGAGACAGTCCTGTCCGCGGACGAGATCCTGCGGCGCAAGAAGCTGGAAGAATGCACTATTGATGACAAGTGGAATATCTACATGAAGCAATGGGACGCCGACTACAGAATTCCCCTGATTGAAAAGGAACTCTTCACGTTTAAGGTAAGCTACGCCAAATACAAGCAAGCGCCCAAAGAAGAGGTATTCCATCTCACGCCTGAAAAAGCAAAGCAGCTGATGGCCCAGTTTATACGCGACATGTATCCCTATGGTGTGCGCACAACGCTCCGGCAGAACTATCCCGTTGAGCACAAAGCAAAACTTCAGGAAGTGTACGAATCCGCGCAGCGATTTTCTCTTGTCCTGAAGAAACGGATGGGAACGGATAACGCTGCGCTGTATAACGCTTTTCTCGAACAAATGTGCAATATGCTGGATTCCATCCAGGTGAAGGATCCTGAACTCAGCGGATTTGTCTGATCTAGAAATCGGCTAGTATTAATACCGGCAGATGGTCCGACGCTACGCGCGTTGTGTCCGTCTTCAGCACCTGCGCCCGATTCACTTCAAAATGAGGACTCATATAGACCCTGTCAAGGCGCAGGATGGGCGCAAACGAGGGAAACGATCTCATAGCCCGCGACGTGCCGGCGTTGTGGAACCCGGCTTCGCTGAAGATACGATCCAGCCGGTTCCGCCTGTCATTGCAGTCGCCTAGAAGCACGGCGGGGTGTTTGCGGATTGTGTAACGGTGCCACGAATTTAAAAGACGGCGCGCTTGGCGTACCTGCTCCACTGCGGCAAGGCCCAGATGAAAGTTGAGAACAATTACGCTCCGGCCGCGCACTTTGATCTCCGAGAGCAGGCATCCTCGCGGCTTCTTGATGGACCACGTGAGATCCAGGTTTACGGCTCGGACGATGGGATACTTGGAGAGCGTGGCATTGCCGTAGCCGCCCTGGCGTAGCTGCACATTTTCGCGGAATCGCCACTTCATCCCCAATTCTTCCGCCAGCACCCTCGCCATATCGTGATGGGCGGAACGGGGAACAGACCGGTCCACCTCTTGGAGGGCAATGATGTCTGGATCCGCGCGTTTTATGACCTCAATGATGCGGTCCGGCCGATATTGCCCGTCAGAACCGATGGCTCTGTGTATGTTATATGTGAGAATCGAGAGCCGCATGAAAAAAGACGTGACCAACCTTTCTCCCGCGTTTTCTTTTGCCTATATTTTTCGGTCGGGAATTCGGCCGGTCGCGCCATTGAGGAAGCCATGATCACATACCGATACGAGCAGTACCGACCAGACGACGAAAATCCGTGGACCACCGAAAAGCTCATGTCGATCCTTTCGGAACTGGTCATGAGGCACGACATGCAGCTGGAGGAAGCGCTTCGGATGCTGATCGACCGCGGCCTCCCCGCCAACGTCTTTCTGAAACGAGGCGGCATGGACGATCTGGTGAAGAAGTTCCTGGCCCAGCTCCAGGAGCAGGTGCAGAGCGTTCTGGATACCTACGAAATCGACTCCGCGTTGAACCAGACAATCAATGATCTGCGCAGTCACAAGAAATCCGTGGATAAGAAGATCAAGGATGATGACGTCCGACGTGCCTTGGATGAGGCGGTTGAGTCTGCGTCGGTGGACGCGCTGTACAGAATGAAATGGGGCCCCGGAAAGAAAGGGAGCGAGCTGGGAAAAGATCTGGATAGTCTGATCCGCGACATTGAAGACCACGACACCATCAGCTCCGGCGCAAAGAAGTATCAATTCACGGGACAGTCACCGCTGGGCCGTCCGGAAGCGCTTGTGATCCTCCAGCAGCTGGACGAAATCACAAAGCTCACGGAGGCCTTGGAAGACGCCATGAAGAGCGGCGATCTCTTCAATTTCAATCTGGAGAAACTCGCGCGTTATCTGGGTCAGGAATCGTACCAGGAGTTTCTTGAACGCCGGGAACAGATTTTTGATCAACTGAAAGAGCTTCTGGAAAAGCAGGGGCGGATTGTGCGCGATGAAGAAACCGGTGAAATGAAGCTGTCTCCTTCCAGCATTCGAAAGATCGGCCGGCGCGCGCTGGAGGAAATCTTCTCTTCCATGAAATCGGACACGGCCGGCGGTTCGCATGAAGCACACGAAACCGGAGACAGCGATAACGTTTCAAGCAGGACACGGCCGCTGGAGTTCGGCGACTCACTTGCGAACATGGACATTTCGTCGTCCATTGTGAATGCGTTCATCCGGACCGGGCAGGCGCGCCCGGCGTTTCGCGACATTGAAGTCTTTGAGCCGCGGGGCAGCGCACGCGGAGCCACG
>JACPZR010000123.1 GCA_016195395.1 Spirochaetia bacterium | reverse complement strand
CGGCGCAGGCGCTGGGCAAGATCGGAGACCGCGCTAGCATCCCTCTGCTACTAGAGGGGTTGGAAACACGCGCTGCGGAAGCTGCGCACGGGGCGGCATATGCGTTGGGAGCGCTCAAGGCGAAAGAAGCCGTGGACCCCATGATGCGGCTCCTGAAGTCGTCCAAGGACCTGACCCTGAAAAAGCATATTGTGGCAGCCCTGGGTGAAATCGGAGACAAGCGCGCCATCCCGTCTATTCTGGGCCTGTCGGCAGGTGAAAAACTTGAGATGGCGGACCTGGTGGGCCGGTCGCTGGGAAGACTGGGCGGTGAAGAAAGCTGGAAGTTCATGGAGCGGGGCCTCACGTCAGACGACGAAAACGACAAGCGCATAGCGCGGATGATCCTCACTAACGTCAGAGAACAGGACAAAGTCCCCCGACTTTTGAAGCTTTTGGAAAACGAAGACGTGCAGACACGGAAAGCCGCGATGGTCTCGCTGCGTCGCATCACGGGAAAGGATTTTGGGACGGAACGCGAATGGATCGACTGGTCCAGCCGATGAGCCGAAGGTGACGTATGCGGGCAGTTCTGGCCGTCAAGCGCAGCAAATGGGAGCGGGACCTGGTGCGTTATGGGTCGCGCGACATGGTGAAGCGTCTCTACGAAACGCAGAATCATAACTTCCAGCGCGTCTATGACTCGCACAAACGCCAGGAGTCGGGCCTTGAACGGATCCGCACCGCGGTGCCTGAGTGGCCCCTGGTATTCCGGGAAGACTTGGACCACATTGACTTGTCCGGAATGGACTGCATCGTGAGCTTCGGCGGAGACAACCACTTTGTATTCGTGAGCCATATCTCGAGAGACCTCCCGGTGCTCGGCATCAACTCTGATCCGTCTACGTCGCTCGGCGCGCTGTTGTATTTCACCACAGACTCGTTCGTTGAAAAGATATCGCCTGGGAATGTGAAACTGGTGGCAGAGCAGTGGACGCGGATCGAAGGCCGCATTGAGTACGCGGATGGACGACGCACCACAGTCGGGCCGGCCACGTCAGAGATCAGTATCCGCTCCAGTTTTTCCGATGCGATCAGCCGCTACGTGGTCCGCGCGGGAGAAGGCGCGTGGGAGGAGCAGAAGAGTTCAGGCATGCTTCTGTCCACAGGCGCGGGATCAACGGGCTGGTTCAGAAACGCTGTGCCCTGGGAAAATTACGACTCCGCGATCTTTGCCAAAGAAGAGCAGTTATTCCGCTTTGTTGCGAGAGAGACAGGACCCCGCCGCGCCTACGCGCACCGCTACGGAACGATTCACCACAAACAGGTTCTTGAGATGGTTTCTGAGATGGAGGGCGAAATCACCGTCGATTCTCACCCTGAACGCACCTTCGATTTTCCTCCCGGCGCCCGTGCCGAATTCGCAATTTCCCCGTCTAACCTAAGTGTAGTGAAAGATATCGTTCCGGCGTAAGAATCGTTCCCGCGGTCCGTTATCTATGAGGGGTCACAGTCCGATCATCTATCATGACGCAAGCCGCGCAAACTGACAAGATCAAGGCGTCCCTGCGCACGCTGGGCTTTTCCGCCGTCCCGGACGCGGGCACGCTCAGAAGCGCCGCCCGGCGGTTGCTCATGACTGTGCATCCGGACACCAACCGAGGTTGGCCGCAGGCGGAGGAACGCACACGGGCCGTCATTGAAGCCCTGCGGTTTTTGGAGCGCGAAGCCAAGACCAAGCCCATCCCGGTCCCGAATGGCGATCCGTTGTACCAGACGGCGGAAGTGGGCAGCATGAAAGTGGCATGGTCGGTCCATGCCCTGGCCGGCTTCACATTTGTGAATGACGTTATCTTCTTGTCCCAGCGCGACATTGAACACCGAGGAAGGCGCTACCGGCTCATGGACTGGAACCGCGAGTCGAACAGCAACGGTGTATGCATTGTTCTCTTCACAAACGGGAGCGCCATCCGCCTCCCTGAACTGCCCCGGTCCCCTGCCATGATCCGGATCAAGCCTGTGGAAATCATGAGCGGGGCCAGCGGATCTTACATTGTCCGCGACGGCGCCGCTTATTTTGTGATCGGCTCCGCGGCGCCGGACCGTTAAATTAAGAGCTGCCTCCAACTAGCGGGGGCGGACACCTATGCAAAACACCCTCCCCTCCAAGCGCTGGATCGCGCTCGTGATCCTGTGTATGGGCGATCTTATGATCGTCCTCGATACGACTGTCGTAAACGTAGCCCTGCCGTCGATCCGTGAAAGCCTGGGCTTCACGGAAACCACGCTCGTCTGGGTGATCAACGCCTACATGCTCACATTCTCCGGATTTCTCCTTCTGGGAGGACGCCTGGGGGACCTGTTCGGCCATCGGCGGCTCTTTCTCATTGGAACGACGTTATTCACCGTCGCGTCGCTTGGCTGTGGGCTTGCCGCTTCGCAGTGGATGTTGATCGTGGCGCGCGCCGTGCAAGGCCTTGGAGGCGCCGTGGTGTCCGCTGTGGCTCTGTCTTTGATCATGAATCTCTTCACGGAAGGGGAAGACCGGGCCCGGGCCATGGGCGTGATCGGCTTTGTGGCCTCCGGCGGCGGCAGCGTGGGGCTCCTTCTTGGCGGCCTCGTGACCGACGCGCTGGGTTGGCACTGGATCTTTCTCGTCAATCTTCCCATTGGCGCCCTCGTCATCGGCCTGGGCTATATGCTTTTGCCGGCCGTGCACGAACACAAGGGGCCGCGACATATGGACGTGGCAGGCGCCGTGAGCGTTACCGCTGCGCTCATGCTTGCTGTCTATGCCGTGGTGAACGGAAATGAGGCGGGATGGACATCGCTTCAAACGACGGGCCTTCTGGCTCTGGCTCTGGCTCTTCTTCTGGTATTCCTGT
>JACPZR010000122.1 GCA_016195395.1 Spirochaetia bacterium | reverse complement strand
GTTCCCCTGACCGATGATGGCCGGAAGTCGGTTCAGACTTCCCATGTCCGCAACAATGGCCACTTTCGTTTCACGCAGTGAAAAGGAAGCGTCTTCAGACGCCAAGCGGATGTCGCAGGCCGTGGCCAGGTCCAGCGCGCCGCCAATGCAGTGCTTGTGGACGGCACAGATATAGACCTTGCCGGATGCGGCGATCTGGTTCATGCCTTCCTGCATTTCCAGAATTGTCTTGTAGAGCGCCTCGCGCTCATCACCCGTCTGCCCGTGCAGCGTTGAAGCAAATTCCGGTTCAATGAACAGCTCCAGATCAATGCCGGTGGAAAACGATTTCCCGCGCGCCGCGATGATCACAACCTGAATGTCTTTGTCCTTTTCCAGGTCCCGTACAAGAAGCGGAAGATCCCGCCAGTACGACCAATCCATTGCATTGCGTTTGTCCGCCCGGGAGAGCCAGATGACGGCCGTCCGCTTGTCAGCGTGCTTCTCTACTTCAAAAAACGGATACTGATTCATAGTGCCTCACGGTCGGGCGCGCCGAGTTCCTGCTGCGCCACGTTTTCTTCCAATTCTTTCTGCTTATCTTCTACAGACAGGATTCCCTGATCTTCCAATTTACGCTTCACGTATTTCCAAAACAAAGACGCCACCTTTTTGGTTCTGTCCCAGTTAAATGGCTCACCTTCCGACGAAAACAGGCGGATCAACGTGTCTTTGGCTTCACGCAAAAAGAACAACTGGAGCGCATGGGGCTTCACGGTCTGGTAGAAACTGAAATTGGGATCGTGGAACAGACCTATCCCTTCGAGCGTCAGGATGGCCCGGAGGACAAAAGCAAAACGCGGAGGCACCGTGAACGGATAACGATAAATGATTTCCGACAGCGCTTCGCTGAGTTCGTGAAATCGGAACATCCCGCCTTTGACAGCCCCCAAGTGGCGCGCTACGATTTCCTCAATGGCCGGCAGGATTTCTTCGTGTCCTTTATCCACGTGCACAAAACCCAGGTGGGCCAGGCTTCTGGCAACTCCCGGCATGTCCTTCTCACCGATATGGATCACGAGGTCCAGAAACTTGGCGCGCTCACGGATGCCCAAATCCCCTACCATTCCAAAATCAAAAAAAGCAAGTCGGCCGTCAGGCAGATAACGTAGATTTCCGGGATGCGGGTCCGCATGAAAGAAGCCGTCGTCAATCAACTGCTTCAAGTAAACGCGGGTGGCCACTTCAAGCACCTGCAAAGGCTCAGCGCCGTAAGAACGAAGCCCTTCCGCATCGGTCAGCTTCACCCCTCCCACGAATTCCATGGTGATCACGCGCGACCCGCACAACTCAGGGAAAACACGCGGGACGTAACACTCTTTCCAATCCTTGAGATTCTGACGGAACGTCTCCGCGTTCTGGACTTCCAAGTGAAAGTCCGTTTCCTTCAGGATCATCTCTTTGAATTCATCAATCAGTTGATCCAGCGGAAGTCCGCCCAAAATTCTTGAATTCCCGGTGAGCTTGGCAAGAATATGCAGGGCCACAGCATCGCGGAGCACCCGCCCTTTAATTCCCGGTCGGCGGACCTTTACCGCAACGTCCGTCCCGTCGGCTAACGTTCCGCGGTAGACTTGGCCTATGCTTGCTGCGGCAATCGGCTCCGGGGTCAGGCTGGCGAAGGCCTTGTCGACACTTCTCTTGAGGTCCCGGCGGATCATCCAACGCGCGCGCCAGCCGGCAAAAGAGGGAACGTCGTCCTGCAGTCGTTCCATCTCGCGCAGATATTGGACCGGCACCAGGTCAGGCCGCGACGCAAGCGACTGGCCGATCTTGATGAACGTGGGCCCCAGACGAATGAAGAGCCGGCGGACGTTGCGTGCCTGAGCTGCTTCCCAGTCCCCTCCAACCGTCTCGCGATACCGCACCTGCTTCAGGGAAAGCCGTCGCAACACTCTCCAAAGAAACGTTGTCCTGTCCGCGAAGACGCCGCAGATCTCCGGAAGGAAGCTGTACAGCACTGGGAGTGATATTGCAACAATGGCAAACGCGCGGAGCACACCGCCGCATAACGTGAACAAGCGGCCAATGCGGGCGCCAAAGCCTCCGGTTGATGATGGAGCAGCAGGCAGACTGGAGGAGCGTGTGGCAGGCATTTGTTTCGCTCTCATCAGATTATTGGAGCGTAAATTTCACGGCTGTATCCCAGACGAAGTCGTGACCAATGCCGTCTTTCTGGTACGGCTTGTTGGCCATCCGCGTCTTCACGAAAAGGATCTTCCGCGTGGCCTCAATGAAGTCGTTTGTGAAGGGTTCGTGTGCGTTATTCTCGCTTCTGATACCCCGCACTTTAAAGTCCCGGACACGGCCTGTCTTTCCGGACAGGTATACGGTGACAGCCACAACGACCTCATTCACATTCGCGCGGCGGGCCCGTGGCGGATAATCCTCGGGGCCAATGTTCACAATCAGCTGCGGGGCATAACGGGATCCGCCGTCCAATGCGGGGTCAGAGGCGGTTCCCCAATTGACAGGGGTGTTGTCACTTTCTATGCCTTCC
>JACPZR010000121.1 GCA_016195395.1 Spirochaetia bacterium | reverse complement strand
TTTTGAACGATCCCATCCGGGACGGGAGGGTTTCAGCCTTCCTTCGGATGACAAGAACCTTGAGCTGGGCGTGGATGCGTCGTTTCTGCGTCCCGTGGAAGAAATCAAACTGCCGGAAGTGAGCGAGGTGGACGTTGTGCGCCACTTCACGCGCCTTTCCACTTGGAATTACGGCATCGACCTCAACTTTTACCCGCTGGGTTCCTGCACCATGAAGTACAACCCCCGGATCAACGAGGAAGTGGCGGCGCGTTCAGAGTATTCAAACCTGCACCCGGACCTCCCGGCGCGTTACTGCCAGCACGCCCTGAATACAATCTTCACGCTGCAAGAAGAACTCCAGGCGTTGACGGACATGAAAGGGATCAGCCTCCAGCCGGCCGCCGGCGCGCACGGGGAATTGACGGGCCTTTTCTTAATCAACGCTTACATGAAAGACAAAGGACAGAACAGAAAGACCGTTCTTGTTCCAGACAGCGCCCACGGCACAAACCCCGCGTCGTGCACACTGGCCGGCCTCAAAGTGGAAGAGGTCAAGTCGACCCCGGAAGGTTTGGTGGATATCGAGGCTCTGAAGGCCAAGCTGACCAAGGATACCGCCGCGCTCATGATCACAAACCCCAACACGCTGGGGATCTTCGAGACGCGCATTGCGGAGATTGCGGAAATCCTGCATCAGAACGGTTCTCTTCTATATATGGACGGGGCCAACTACAATGCTCTCGTGGGCAAGGCGTCGCTGGGAAAGATGGGCGTAGACGTTGCCCATTTGAATCTGCATAAGACGTTCAGCACACCGCACGGCGGCGGCGGACCCGGCGGCGGCGCTGTCGTGGTATCTGACCGATTGACCGATTTTCTTCCGGGACCCATCGTGATCCGCCGGGAAGATGCAACATACGCATGGTTTTCTCCGTCCAAGAGCATAGGTAGAATGAAGGCAGGTCCGGGCCATTTTGGAATGATGATCCGGGCTCTCACGTATATCATGTCATACGGAAACGGAATTCATGAGGTGGCGGAAAACGCAGTACTCAACGCGAACCTGATCCGTAAGGCTCTGATAGACCAAGCCGGCCTCTTCTCTCTTGCATCGCAGAATGACAGCATGCATGAAGTGGTTTTGTCGGACGCTTCTTTCAAGAAGACCGGCCTTGACACGCTGTCACTGGCCAAGACCTTGATCGACTACGGATACCATCCGCCGACCATCTACTTCCCGCTCTCTGTGAGCGGCGCCATGATGATCGAACCC
>JACPZR010000120.1 GCA_016195395.1 Spirochaetia bacterium | reverse complement strand
TGTATGGAAACCCGCCGTATGTGGGAGAAGGTTTTCGATTTTGTCCCAGATTCTTCAAAAAACCTCGATGCACTCTTTGAAAAACGACGCCTTCTCATGGACGAGCTCACGCGCGCCCGCTGAAAAGAGGAACCCTCTTCTGGCCGCTTTGATGGTCTGCGCGGCGGCCTTGGCCCTGTGTATCACGGGGTGCAGCGTCCGCTCTCCCTTAGATACATCGCTTTTTGCGTCTGAACTGGAGTCTGTGCCGGTGTCGAACTTGGGAACCGTCAACTGGCCGGGGGATGACTACGCGCCGTACATTAGCCCGCACGGCAGGCTCCTGGTTTTCCAATCGGACCGTCCGGGCAGCCATGAAGGACCCAATCTCTGGTATTCTGTCAACCGAAACGCCCCCGACCGCACCGGCCCCGCGGATTGGACGGTACCTCTGCCGCTGACATTCCCTCTGCCGGACACAGCGCTGGACCTGGAACCCATGCGGGACGGCGCCAAAGCAGAAGAGGCTGCGGACGTTCATCGCACCAATCCTAAAGAAACCAAAACATTCGCTTTCAATACGGACGGATTTGAGGGACATCCCTCTCTCATTTTTCGCGGCGGCCGTCCGGTGGAGCTCTACTTCACAGGAATGTCCAAGGACGACGGCGCGCGCGCCGGGTACGACGGACTCAATATCTACTTCACGCGCCTGCGCGACGGACTCTGGTCAGCGCCGGAACACTTGAACGTGGTCAACAGCGACTGGAACGACCGCATGCCTTCCATCTCGAATGACGGAAAGACGTTATACTTCGTGTCGGACAGGCCTGGAGGTTTTGGCGGAAGCGACATCTGGTTCTCCCGGCGCGATTTGAAAACGGGGCGATGGACTCCGGCGGTTAACGCAGGACCCGCTGTAAATACTGAATACAACGAGATCACGCCGCACATTTCAAGCGAAGGAAGCCTTCTGTTTTTTAGTTCGGACCGACCGGGTGGCCTTGGCCAATATGATCTGTATGTATGCCGCAACCGCGGAACCGATTTTGATGCGGCAGAGAATCTGGGTCCCCCGTTCAAT
>JACPZR010000010.1 GCA_016195395.1 Spirochaetia bacterium | reverse complement strand
CGGCCCCGGAAGAAATCGTAGGGCTGGTCCTTCCCCGGTCGGATCAAACCCAGTTCTAGCAGCTTGGGGCGGTCCGTAGAACCGGCGCCCACAGCCGCCTCGAGCCACTGCCATCTCTCTGGAGCTGCTCCGATTCTGAAGTCGTCCATGATGGGCTGGCCGATCTTTCTCGATGCCGCGTAGTCCCTGAAGACGCCGCCCTCGCCTCCGGCTAGAAACGACTGGAAGGCTTTGGCCACCCGTTCGTTTATATCATAGAGGGCTTCCTGTCGGCCGCCTTTGGAATGATCTTTCTGGATTTCAATGCCCGCATAACGTGCAAGCGTCTCCAAGGCTTCGTTGAACGACAGCCCCTCGTGATCCATGACAAACGTGAAGAGATTCCCGCCCTTCTGGCAGCCAAAGCAGTGGTAGAGGCCCTTCTCCGGGGTAACGTGAAACGATGGCGACTTTTCGGAGTGGAACGGGCAGAGCCCTGTGAGCGATCGGCCCGCCTTTTTCAGCGTTACGAAACGGCCTATGTACGACTCAATGGGAATGGCAGCAAGAATACGGTCTTTGACGTCAGCACGATCCAATATGGTCACGCCCCAAGGCGCTTCTGCACCATTTCCTTGACTTTGTTTCCGTCAATGTTCTGGCCTTTAAACTTGCCCATCACGCGGCCCATCAATTTGCCCACATCGCCGGGTCCGGGGGTTCCGGCCGCCTTAACGGTTGCTTCAACGGCCTCTTCAATGGCTTCTGCGATCTGCTTTTCAGACACAGCTGCGGGGAGGTACTTATCGAGGACGGCGATCTCCGCGGCCTCTTTATCAGCCAGGTCCTGGCGGCCGCCCTTTTGGAATTGGTCGATGGATTCTTTTCTTTTCTTGATAGAGCGTTGGATCAGGGCTTGGACTTCAGGGTCGCCAAGGGACTTGACGCCGGTCTTTGTCATCTCATACTGGAGGTCGCTCTTGAGCATCCGCAGAACGCCGAGGTCCGGCTCCGCCTTGGCGCGCAGTGCCGCCTCCAGGTCCGTCTGGATCTTTTCAAAGAGCGTTGACATTGGATTCTCCGGTTATTTCAAGAGGCGCAGTCTGCGCCAAAAACTCTGCGAAAGCGGGAGCTTAGGCTTTGTCTTTGCGCATCATCATAATACGCTTCTTTTCACGCTTCCGCATTGCTGCTTCCAGCTTGCGCTTGCGCCGTTCCGACGGCTTCTCATAGAATTCACGTCGTTTGATTTCCGATTGAATCCCGGCATTGATGCATTCCCTTTTGAAACGCTTCAGCGCGGAATCGATCGTTTCCCCATCTTTTACAAAAACACCTATCATTAGGTCGGCTCAACCCCCAAAGAGGGCACGTTTTTATGTCACAGTGACTCCGTCAAATGTTTTTTGCTCAAGAGAAGGGCAGAATGTGTCGTACATCTACGGGAAGAGACATAATGACCCCGCAGGGGACAACTGGGAGAACCGTGTGAAACTGAAGAATATCGAATTCAAGAAACAACTGGAACAATATATCCAATTCCGGGGAATCGACATCATCCTGCACCTCAAAGACGGAAGCGTGGTTGAACTAGACAAGAACCGTCGCTTGGAAGGCGATCATGTGGTCCGCCACAATATCCAGGGCATCCCTGTCACTGTGCATTTGGAAGAAATCGTAAAAGCCGACTTCTACGCGGCATAAGCCCTTCAAAACAGGGCGATTGATCATTGAATTGGGCGATTTTTAGCACTTGACATCGCCCTTTTCTGCAAGTCTGCCAAGGCAGGCCATAACGTGAAAGACCGCCCTTCCCTTTCCCTCTTGAAGGCGGAAAAGGAAGCCGGACAGGCGGCCGCGCTTGCAAAGCAGAGCCGGATGACGCAGGCATTCTCGCGGTTTGTGCCTGTTTGCGGACATCTACGGATTCACGGCTCTCTCGGAAAGCATGTCGCCTTCTGAGAACTTCGAGTTCATCAATGCCGTGCTCGGCAGGGTGGGCCCGATCATACGCGCGCACAACGGCTTCACGGACAAATACATTGGGGACGCCATCATGGCGCTCTTTCCCGGAAACCCGGGCGATGCTGTCCGCGCAGCCGTTGACATGCAGAACGCGCTCAGGGTTTACAATGCGCGGCGCGCAGGAAAAGGTTTCGCGGACATTGAGGTGGGTGTGGGAATTCATACAGGCAACCTGATGCTCGGGACAGTCGGTGAGTCGGAACGAATGGATTCAACGGTGATCTCTGACGCGGTGAACGCTGCCTCGCGCCTGGAGCATCTGACCCGCCACTACCAACGGCATGTCCTCGTAACGCAGGAAGCGGTCGACGAAATCACCGAGCAGACCGGCCTCGCCTTTGAATACGTAGACACACTCCAGGTACGCGGGCGGAAATCCGAGTTGCGGGTGTACGCTGTCAGCGGCGTCGATTGATTCTGTGGACCGCCCGGCGCGCAAGATCTGGCAGCGCGGGCGCGAGCCGGTTCACTGCCGGGTGCGGCTTGAGCGCGCCGTGGCCAGCGCCCGCAAAAGCTCCGAATCCGCATCGTTCAGGCCCCCGCGCGCAGACAATTCCGACAAAAGAAGGCTGTGCAGATCCGGGTCTGTTTCATCCAGAATCCCACTGATCAGCTGCATGGTTTCCTGGCGGCGGCTGGGCCCTGTGAGTTTCGCAACGGACGCGTACATTGTATCAAAGCGGCGACGCACCGTGTCCAACCGGGTGAGATTGTTTCTGGCGCGCTCGGGCAGGTGTTTAAAGATCTTGGCATTCAGATAAATCGAGTGTTCCCGTCCCAGCCGCAGATACAAAAGGCTTTCCGGGCAGACTGACAAACACTGCGGGAACGCCTGGGCAATCTCATCAAGAACCAGACAAAGCACCTTCTCGGAACAGTGGAGAATCACGCCGTACGAAACATGAATGTTTCTCTGGGTGAGAGCTGCAAAGACCCGGCGCAGACGCTTCTCATCCAACGTGTCGAGATAAGCAAAGTGAGTGCGCGAGCGCGAGGCGGCCATGCGGTTCAGAAGGGCCAGAACGCGGTCCGCCCCGTCCACAAGTGTTCCCGACGACCCCGCCTTGTCGATGGCCTCCAGGTAATTCGAGAGATCCACCAATTCGTCGAGATTCCCGGAAACGCGGCCCACTTCACGGATGAGATGGAGCCGGAGCTCCTCTTCCACGAGATATGTGATCGAAGGGTCCGTCAGCCGTGACAACAGCTCGTGCGCCCGCGGTTTATCGAGGACGTTCAAAAGGAAAATGATGACGCCGGAATATTTCTTTACGAAGTCCTCAAGGTCCGCCTCTCCCAGCTCGCACAAAAGGCGGGCGGAACGTTTGAGTTCAAGGAGGCTGATGCTGGAAAAAATATTCTCCGCGGCGTCATGCGCGCTTGCGCAAGATTGTAGTAAGACTCCGGGAACTCTGAATCCAGCTCAATGCACCGGTGGAACCAGCGGATGGCAACTGCATATTTCTTCTGTTTGAAGTAAATATTCGCGGCGTTGTAGATCGCTTCCACGCAGTCCGGGTCTTTTTCGAGAGCCTTCTCGTAGTGCGTGATGGCTTCGTCGAGGCGGCCTTCTTCAAAGGCAATGTTTCCGGCCTCAATGCGCGCGCCTACGTGTCCGGGGTCCTTCGACAAAATCTCACGGATGGCTTTGCGCAGAGCTGAGACGATTCGGGTTCGAGCGGAGAACCGGACAGATCGCGCATGAGCAGGTGGCCGGTCTCATGCAGAAACAGGTCGCGGTGCCATGTCCGCCTGTCGACGCAGCGCGTGACTGCGGAGCGGATCCGCTGGAGTGTGAACCCGCGCCGGCGTAGATTGGAGATCAACCTGACTTTCAGGATATCATCGAAACCCAGGTCGGCTTCCCGGGTGGATAAGAGCCCGGTTCTACGCCAATAGTCGATATGGTGCCGCGGTACTGCAAATCGCAGCGCCGCCTCAGAAATCCGCATTTTTGATCGGCTTACAGCATACGGCACCCGCATCAAGCGCATTTGCGGATGTCAGAGGCAGGGACCGGATCTGCGTTGAACGCGGGCCACGATCCGGGCAGGGATCACAAGAGGGCGCGAGGCCGAGAGTCCGGCCGGCAGCACATCCTTCCTCCCCTCCCATCCCCTTATCCGCCTGCAATTTCATCTTGACAAATACTACACGCCCGTATACTATCTGACTGCCTCCCAACCGACAATGTTTGGAGTCCCGACCCAATTCAGTACTTGCGCGCCGGGGTGGACTCCCCATTATGTCTCCTGAGGGCATTCGGCCGTGGATTTCGCGCACTTACATTTACATACCAGTTATAGCCTTTTGGACGGCGCTATCCGGATTCCGGATTTGATGGATCATGTCAAGAAGCTGGGCATGACCTCCGTGGCCATGACGGACCACGGGAATATGTTTGGGACCGTGGAGTTCTATAAAGCGGCGGTAAAGAAGGGTGTGAAGCCCATCATCGGCTGCGAGTTCTACGTGGCGCCCGGCAGCCGCAGAGAGAAGAAGCACGAAGAAAGGCTGGCGGACGGCAACAACTATCACTCGCAGAGCACTCTGAGGGACTCATCTGTCTGACCGCCTGCTTGGCAGGAGAAGTGCAGCGAAAAGTGGTCATGGGCCGCATGGACGAGGCATCGAACCTGGCAGGGCGGCTCTCCGAGATGTTTCCCGGCCGCTTCTTTCTCGAGATCCAAAAGCACGGCATCCCGGAAGAAGACGCCGCTGTGCGCGGAAACATTGAAATCGCCAAACGAAACGGCATCCCCATCGCCGTCACAAACGACAGCCACTTTCTCCGCAAAGAAGACCAGGCCGCCCAGGACATTCTTCTGCGCATCAATCAAAAGAAGACGATGGAGGACAGGCTTCAATTCGGGTTCAACAGCGAATTCTATGTGAAGTCACCCCAGGAAATGGCCGCCCTCTTCCCGGAACTTCCGGATGCCTTCCATAATACAGTAAGAATCGCAGAGATGGTGGACCTGAACTTCCAGTTTGGCAATCCCCTCCTCCCCAAGTTCGACGTTCCCGCGGGCCAGACCCTCGACGAGTACCTCCGTGAACTGGCCATTGAAGGCCTGAAGCGACGCTACGCGGAACTAACGCCCAAAATCATGGAGCGTTTCGAATTTGAATATTCTGTCATCACCAAGATGGATTTCTCGGGTTACTTTCTCATTGTTCAGGACTTCATCAACTGGGCCAAGAGAAACGGCATCCCCGTGGGTCCCGGCCGTGGTTCGGCAGCGGGCAGTATCATCTCGTTTGCGCTGGGAATCACGGACATTGACCCGCTCCGCTACGATCTTCTGTTTGAACGGTTTTTGAACCCTGAACGAAAGGAAATGCCCGATATCGACGTGGACTTCTGCACGGACCGCCGGGAAGAAGTCATCAACTACGTCCGCGAAAAATACGGCCGCGACCGCGTGGGCCAGATCATCACCTACGGCACCATGGCGGCCAAAGCCTGCCTGAAGGACGTGGCGCGGGTCCTGAATATTCCATTTGATGAGGCCAACCAGCTCTCCAAGAAATTCCCTGATGTACTCAACATAACGCTTGAAGACGCGCTCAAGCAGTCGTCGGAACTGCGCCAATACGCGGAGCAAGGCGAGGTCCAAAAGAAGCTCTTTACGTTTGCTAAAACCCTTGAAGGGAACGTCCGCAATACCGGCGTCCATGCCGCGGGTGTAGTCATTTCCCCCCTGCCGCTGGAAGACATTGTGCCCATGGCCACTGTTGCAGCCAAGAGTGCATCCGGGGAAAAAAGCGGCGAACGCGTCCTTGTAACCCAATACGAGATGTCCTGCCTTGCGGACGTGGGCCTCGTCAAGATGGACTTTCTGGGCCTCCGGAACCTCACCGTCATCGACAACTGCGTGCGCGCCATTGAAGCGCGCACCGGCCAGAAGATCGACATGGCCACACTCCCCTTGGACGATGAGAAGACATACAAGTCGCTTCACAAGGGCGATGTGACCGGCGTATTCCAGCTGGAATCATCGAGCGGCATGCGCGAGTTCGTAATCCGCATCCAGCCCACCCGTTTTGAAGATCTGATTGCTCTGATTGCCCTCTTCCGCCCCGGCCCGCTTCAGGCAGGGATGGCGGAAGCATACATCAACAGAAAGAAAGGCCGCGAGAAAGTCGTCTACCCGCACGCAGACCTGGAAGAAATCCTCAAAGATACCTACGGCGTCGTTGTGTATCAGGAACAGGTGATGCTCGTTTCCCGCAAGATCGGCGGCTTCACGCCGGCTGAGTCGGATGCCCTCCGCAAAGCGATGGGCAAAAAGATCGTCGAGAAGATGGCGGAGATGAAAGGGAAATTCCTGGCGGGAGCAAAGGCGCAGGGATACGGAGAGAAATTCGCGGACGAGCTCTATGACCAGATGGCAAAATTCGCGGAATACGGCTTCAACAAGTCGCACTCCGCAGCCTACGCGATGGTGGTTTACCAGACCGCCTACCTGAAAGCAAACTTCCCCACCGATTACATGCGTGCCGTGCTCGACAGTGAACGCGGAAAGACAGAGGATCTGGTCCCTTACATCAATGCGTGCAAGGACATGGGGATTCAGATATTGGGCCCGGACGTCAACGAGTCGGAAGCTGGATTCACATACGTCAAAGAAGGCGTTATCCGATTCGGCCTCGCCGCGGTAAAGAACGTGGGTGAACATGCGGTGGAGTCGATCCTGGAACACAGGAAGCTTCAGGGGACGTTTAAGTCGTTCTTCCAGTTCATTGAGAATGTTGACACGCGTCTCTGCAACCGGCGCGCTCTAGAGTCTTTGATCCTTGCCGGTAGTTTTGATTCCTTGGGATATTCACGGCTGGCCCTGAGCACGGCCCTCGAGATGGCGCTTCTGCACGGCCAGAAAGTTCAAGAAGACAAGCGCTCCGGCCAGGAATCGCTCTTTGGGGCGTTCGCAGGCGCCGCATCCGGCGGGGGCGCCACAGAAAATATCCCCAAAGGCCCGTCGGTTTCGGAACTGCCGGAAGGGGAGCGACTGGCTAAAGAAAAAGAAATGCTGGGATTCTATTTGAGCGGGCACCCGCTGGCCAAGTACGAACGCGCTCTCCGCTCCATCCATGCATCCACCCTTGAATCGCTCTGGAGAAGACAGAATCAGGACAAGGTGGAAGTAGCGGGCGTGATTACGTCCGTGCAGTTCAAACCCACGAAGACCGGCAAGCAGATGGCTCGTCTCGTCATAGAGGACATGACGTCGTCCATGCAGGCGATGATCTTCCCATCCGCGCTCGAAAGAAACCGCGGCGCGCTCCAGCCGGATATTCCTGTAATGATGAAAGGGAAATACCTGGTGAATCTTTCGGATTTTTTTTCTGGCACGGTGAAAAATATTTTCAAAAGTAAGCTTTTTGAAAATTCTTACCTTCGCTTTCCATCTTATGAAAAAAATAGCAAATAATATTCTTGAAACAATCGGCAACACACC
>JACPZR010000101.1 GCA_016195395.1 Spirochaetia bacterium | reverse complement strand
GCTGGTTCAGGGATAAATTCAGAATGTAAGCGCCCGCGAGGGGTTATCGGGCTCTTTTTTCATCATTCATCCACTGACGGACGATGCCTGCGGTCTTTTCGGGGTCGTTGCTGGCCAAATTCACGACGTTGTCCAGCATCTCAAGCCTCTCCGCCTTCGACAGCCGCGTCTCCTTCACCTGCAGACGTTTGCTCTTCTTGATGCTGCGTGCGGGAGATGTTTTGCTCTTCATACGGAGGAGAAACATCAGAGCGACTGTAATGCACACGATGATGATCCCGATGATGTATGTCATGCTCCACTCCAAATTCAATTGACTTCTTACACGCCGCACACGTACTGATCGTATGATTTCCGAAGAAGAGTTCAAAGAACTCGCGCACCTGGCCCGTCTGGATCCCAACGACGCAAGTCTGAAAAGTATGCGGTCAGACCTGGGCAAGATTCTCGACTTTGTGGAAAAAATCAAAGAGATAGACGTCAAGTCGGTTTCATCAGACGAAAGCTTCGCCGAGGCGCGGAACGTATCGAGAAAGGACACGCCGGTAGAGCCCCTGGCTCCCCACGACATATCAGCACGCGCGCCAGACTGGGAATTCGGCCACTTTGTGGTACCCGGCATCATAGAAACAGAGTAAGCGGACATGAATAAAGAAGAATTGATCTATAGGACAGCATCAGAACACAGCGCAGCCCTCTCGAAGGGAGAATACAGCGCCCGCGATCTGGCGGAAGCCTGCCTCAAGCGCGCAGATGACACACAGAACCTGGGAATCTTTCTGGAACTGAACGCGGAGAGCGTGATGGCCCAGGCCAAAGAGTCCGATGAGCGGCGCGCCAAGAAACAAACCAAGGGCGCGCTCGACGGTATCCCGGTCGCTCTCAAAGACAACATCTGCGTGAAGGACCAGCTCACAACGTGCGCGTCCAAGATCCTGGAAAACTTTCGCGCTCCTTACGACGCGCACATTGTTGAGAAACTGAAAGGCGGCGGCGCCGTGCTTTTTGGCCGCACCAACATGGACGAATTCGCCATGGGTTCGTCCACGGAAAACTCAGCGTACCAGATCACACGGAACCCGTGGAACCCCGAGAAAGTGCCCGGAGGCTCGTCTGGAGGCTCTGCTGCGGCTGTTGCGGCCTCTGTGGTGCCCTTGTCGATTGGATCGGATACGGGTGGATCTATCCGCCAGCCTGCTGCTCTCTGCGGCGTCTACGGACTCAAACCAACGTATGGACTGGTTTCACGCTACGGTTTGGTGGCTTTCGCGTCCAGCCTGGATCAGATTGGTCCCTTTGCGAAATCCACGGATGACTTGGCGCTGCTTTTGAACGGAATCGGCGGCCATGACCGTCGTGATTCCACGTCCAAACCCATCGACAAGCTCTCACTCAAGGTTCCCGGAGACGGAAAACCTTTCATGAAGGGAATGAAGATCGGTGTGTCCGTCCCTTCACACGGGAGCGCCGGCTTTGATGAAGATGTGATCACCGCATGTGAAACCGTCATCAAGAACCTAAAAGCCGCAGGAGCGGAAGTAATTCCCGTACAGAGCAAGCTCTGGGATTATGCGATTGATGTGTATTACATCCTCGCTACCGCAGAAGCATCGAGCAATCTGAGCCGCTATGACGGCGTTCGTTATGGACACCGCGCAAAAGAACCGCACGATCTCTTGGATCTCTATGTCCGCTCAAGGACAGAAGGCTTTGGTCCGGAAGTGAAGCGACGTATCCTTTTGGGCACGTATGTGCTGTCTTCCGGTTACTTTGACGCCTACTATCGCTCCGCAGAGAAGGCGCGGATCATGATCAAGAAGGAATATGACGCGTTCTTTCAGAAAGTTGACCTGATTTTGCAGCCCACATCGCCTACCACGGCGTTTGGATTGGGTGAGAAGCTCAAGAATCCCATCGCTATGTATCAGAGTGATCTCTTAACAATTGCGGTGAATCTTGGCGGTGTTCCATCGATGAGTGTGCCGGTGGGACGTGATCGCAACGGACTTCCGATTGGTGTGCAGATCACAGGCGCGCCGATGTCGGAAGAGAAAATGTTTTCGATGTCATCATACTTGTCATCGATTCCCGGCTTTGTTCCTGAGTACCGTGATGTGAACGTCAACCGCGGAAGAGAAACTTTAGAAAAATCAAGCGATTACTCAAAAAAAAATAGTAGACATAATATCCCAGTGCTATCTCAGGAGACACAGAACACTGAGGTTAAGCTCCCAGAGAAGCGTGTGCACTCTGCAAACTTACCTGGCTCATCTGAAAAGAAAACTGCGGCCACTGCGAAAAAAGCAGAAGCTGCGGGGGCCGGAAAGAAAGCAGGAAAAGCAGGCAGCACTGGGAACGGAACCAAGGGCAGAGGGAAGACAGCTGATTCCCCAAAGGGAACCGCTGGCGCTCAAGGCCGGAGGTTATCCGAAAAAAAGGGCGGCGCCGCGAGATCCGCGACGCCGGTCAAAAAACAACCTAAGGAAGGGGTAAACCCCATGATGAAGAAAAAAACAGCCAAGAAAAAGACCGCAAAGAAAAAGACAGCTAAGAAAAAGACTGCCAAAAAAAGAAGATAAGCCTTCTTTCTATAAAAGAAAGAGTGCATGGGACCGGGGGTTTAACCCCGGTCCGTTGTTTTTAACCAGATCACCTTCCCGCCCAGAACCGTCAAATCCAGTAAGTCCCCAGACCGCCTTCCAGACCCATAAAAGAGTGAATAATCCGTGGAGAACCCGCATGAACGGGCTAGCATTGTCGTGCTACGGTTTGGGCTGGGGCAGTCGTTCGTAGACGCGTACCGCGTAGTCCAGGAAATCTGATGCGGCCACGTAGCGGCCGTCCGGCGATACCGCAAGACCCGTGGGCTGATTGCCGCCTTCCCACCATTCCATCACGTCGCCCGTTTTTGCATTGAGCACATACACGCGGCCCATTTCAAAACCCTTGACCAAGTAGCTCTTGGGGTTGTTGGGGCCGCGGCAGGACACATAGAGGAGCTGATCATCCGGTGAGAGGGCGATGGTATTGGGTTTGTCAAAGACCTTGATGGCAGGCAGGGCTTTGTCGCCCGGGTCATACATTTCAATGTGGGCATGCGCCATATCGGAAACAAAGACGCGCGAGAGAGCATGCGAGAATACGATGTGGCGTTTGGAGCCGGGGACACCGTAGCGGGCGAGCGTCTTCCCGTCGGGCAGGGAGAGTTTGAGCACGCGTCCCATGCCGTCTGTATCGTCGTTGCCTGCGGCAAACTGGGCCGCATACATGAAGCTTCCGTCGTCGGTCACAAACATGCCGCGCGGAACGCCGCCGGTCTCGAGGTTCCCCGTCACCTTGCGTGTGGCGGCGTCGATGATGCTGACGTTCTTGCTGGCCCAGTTGGAGGCATAGACCACCTTTCGTTTGGGATCGTAGGCGAGCACTTTGGTCCAGCGGCCGGGGACGGTGATCGTTGCCAGGTGGGCGAGCGTCTCCGTGGAGAAGACGTGAACCATGTTTGTAGTCATCTGGGAGATCCAGACTTCTTTTCTGTCTGCAAGAACCAGGGGTTCCACAAAGCCCAGTCGCTTTGCGGCGGCAGCGTCCGGTCGGATGCGCTGGATGAGGCCCTTGGTCACGTGAATGACGTCGATCCCGTCGTCCTCAAGGAGCGGTACCACCATCCTTTCATTATCAATGAATGCAATGCTCTTGGGTTGCTTTCCCGTGCGGACATAGGTGCGGAAGGCGTGTTTCAATCCGGATTTGTTGAGGATCAAGGCCGGCTCAAGCGACGCCGCGCCCGCGGGCTGCCCGGGCTTGAGTATTGTACGGGCGCTGTCAAAGCCCTCTGCACGGGCCTCTACAAGCGACCCCAATCCATCTTCAAACGTAGAGAGTTCCAGTGAAACGAGGCCGAGCGTCTTGTCCGGGACGACTTTGACTGGTTTGGTTTCCACGCCGTTGACGAATATCTGTGTTTTGGCATACGGTTGCACCAGGACTTCGACCACGCCTTTGCCGGTGGCATGCCGCTTTTCAAGCGGTGGGAGGGCCTGTTCCGCCGATTTGGGCGAGCAGGCGAGGATGAGTAATACAAAGAGAAGGCTGTGAGTTTTCGCGTTTCGGATCATGTTATCCCTCAATTTTCAGGTATTTCTTCTTGCCCAGGCGCACGGCGTACTGGCCAGGAAACGACAGCTCCAGGTCGTAGTCTGTCACGGTTTCCAAGCCTTCGCCCATCTTCACCGCGCCGGATTCGATGAGACGTCGGACCGCGGAGATGCTTTTATCAAGGCCCGCATCCACTACGATCTTCGTGAGTTTGATTTTGCACGGAGTCTTTTCCGTGACTTTGTAGACCTGCGTATCCGGCGGAAGAATCATTTTGTCCCGTCCCGATCCGCTCTTTTCCGACTCCCACGCGTTCCGCGCCTCTAGTCCGGCGCCGGAGGCATGCACCATGTCTACGAGGAGAACGCCGAGACGCTTCTTGGCTTCGAACGGCTCGGCTTTCAGGCCCTCGAGTTCTTTCTCCGGGATGTCCGTCAGGAGGAGGTAATAGTTCCACATCAGTTCATCCGAAAGCGACATGACTTTGGCGAACATGGCATACGGCGTCTCATTGATGGCGATGAAGTTCCCAAACGACTTGGACATCTTCTTCTGGCCGTCCAAGCCCACGAGGAGCGGCATCGTCAGGATGACCTGTTCTTCCATGCCGAATTGTCCCTGAAGTTCGCGGCCCACGAGCAGGTTGAATTTTTGGTCTGTTCCGCCCAGCTCAATGTCCGACTTCAAAACAACAGAGTCATAGCCTTGGATCAGCGGGTACATGAGTTCGAGCATGCTTACGGGATCGCCGGCCGCCAGCCGCTTGGCAAAATCGTCCCGCTCAATCATCCGCGCCACCGTCACGCGCGCCGTGAGGCCCAGCACGTCCTCAAAGCGCATGTTCATGCACCAGTCGGAGTTGAAACGCACTTCTGTCTTGGACTTGTCCAGGAACTTGAACACCTGCGCCTCATAGGTCTTTGCGTTCTCTGCCACATCCTCTTTCGTCATCCGCTTGCGGATCGATGATCGTCCCGATGGGTCGCCGATCATGCCGGTAAAATCGCCGATGAGAAAAATGACTTTGTGGCCCAGGTCCTGTAAGTGGCGGAGCTTCCTCAAGAGAACCACGTGGCCCAGGTGCAGGTCAGGCGCGGTGGGATCAAAGCGGGCTTTGACGAGCAATGGCGCGCCTTCCTTTTCACTCTTCACAAGCTTGGCCACGAGACCGTCTTCCGGTATGATCTCGTGAGTGCCGCGGCGGATCTTTGTGAGCGCCCCTTGTATGGACTTGGAGAGGTCGGCTTTGGGCGCGGAGGCTTTGGTTTCAGATTTTCCCGGTTTGGGCATGGTCACTCCTGATGTTGTGAGATTTCAATCGGATTGATGGGACGCTTCCCCGTCCCACGGTTTAAAGAGGTCGTGTTTGACGCCAAAGAGCGCGAGCGCACGGCCGGCGATGAACCGACCCAGGTCGCTGAACTCGCGGGGCTTCTGGTAAAACGCTGGGCTTGCCGGCAGGATCACAGCCCCGGCATCCGTGGCTTCCAGCATGTTCTTCAAGTGTGTGCGGCTGTACGGCGTTTCCCTGGGCACAAGGATCAATCGGCGTCGTTCTTTCAGACAAACGTCCGCCGCGCGTTCGATCAGATTGGTAGAGCGACCACAGGCCACAGACGAGACCATGTTCATGCTGCAGGGGATCACGATCATCCCGTCGCACGGCCTGGACCCGCTTGCGGGCGGCGCCCCCACATCATCGTGGGCGTGAACTTTGAATGTGTGCTGTCCGGGACCGTCGCTTTGGATCGTGTTGTTGATGAACGCTTGCGCGCGGGCCAGATCGTTTTCTCCGGAGAGTGTGCGGCCCATTTCAGACTCGTAGACGCGAAAGGCGGCGGGACTCACAACTATGTCCGACTCGCCGGGCACCAGTCGGTGGAGGGCACGGATGAGCTCGACGGCATAGAGGGATCCGCTTGCGCCCGTGATCCCGATCACGAGTCTGAGCGTCACAGAGGTACCACCCGGTCGAGCAGGATGCCCACAAAGAGCACGGAGCTGACGGCTGCATTAATATTGAAGAAGGCCACGGGAATCTTGTCGAGCTTGCCTGGTCGGACCAAAACGTGCTCAATCAGAAACAAAACAGAGACCACAGCAATGGTGCCAAAAAAGACAATCCGTGCTCCCGCCAAAAGTCCGGCCGTAAGAAAGAGGGCGGCTGCGCCTACATGCGCGGTCCTCGCGATCCACAGGGATGCCGGCACACCGATCCGCGACGGAAGTGAAAACAGCCCTTCTTTGCGGTCAAATTCCGCGTCTTGGCAGGAGTAGAGGACGTCAAACCCGCCGATGTAGAGCATCATGCCGAGCGTCCAGAGCACAGGGACCAGGGCCAGTTCTCCGCGCACAGCAATCCAAGCGCCGGTGGGCGCAAGGCCGATCCCAAGGCCCAGAACAAAGTGGCTGAACATCGTGAAGCGCTTGGTGTAAGAATATCCGAACGTTATGAGGATGGCCAGGGGCGACAAAATGCCGCAGAGCATGTTAATGGAAAACGCTGCCAAAACAAAAACGACGGCGCTCACAGCTACGAGCGTGCGGACGGTGCCAACGCTCAGGACGCCCGCCGGGATTTCCCGCATGCTGGTGCGGGGGTTTCGCACATCATAGGCGCGGTCCACCAGGCGGTTGAAGCCCATGGCGGCCGTGCGGAGGCTCACCATGCATACGAGCACCTGACCGATCAAGATGTAGGCGTCCTTTGCGCCAAAGTCCATAAAACGGGTTCCCGGCAGGGCCAGCACCAGCGCGATCCCTGCGAAAGGCAGCGCAAAGATCGTGTGGGAGAATTTCACCATCCGGAGGAAGGCTGCCGTACTCATACTCTGTACTTACAATTTGCGGGCCTTCCCATTGTCAAGATCGTGTGATTGTGCGTGACACCAGCGTTCTTTCCGTTAAGCCTGCTCTGTGGCTTTCTTGAAGCCTGTTTCTGTTCGGGTCGCTTTATGCGCGATTCTGCCTCTTTTTGTCGCATGTTTTGACTACGACGAACGGGTGATCCTGTACCCTGACTTCTCCGGGGTTGTGGAGATTGAGTACACCGTGCCTGTGTTTGCCACAGAAGACCGCTCCATGCTGGCCTTCATGCCCATCGATCTGAGAGACATTGAAGAAAAGCACCGTTCCGTCATCCGCGCCGGCGGGAAAGTAGACGGCTACACGATGCGCATCTTCGAGGACAAATCGGAAGCGGACTCTGAAATCTTTCCCAGAAAGAGTCGGGTGC